>DATIPQ010000145.1 GCA_035471785.1 Acidobacteriota bacterium | reverse complement strand
GCGAGCGATTCGCCAGCCCAGGGTCAGCCCCGGCGAGCGCAAGCGAGACGGCGGCGCCACCCTGGGTTTTAGACGGCCAAGGTCCGAACGCTGAAAGCGTGAAATAACGCAACAGGATGGCTCGAAACTTGGGATGCACTGCACCATTGGCCAGGGGCGCCTCCCACGGGGCTAGCGGACGACGGCTAAACAGGGCTGGTCTGCCTCTTGAGTGTTGCAGATGCGGCCCTCTTTCTGCGGCTTGATCCCCTCGGGGCCGGCGGCGGCCAGGGCCTGCTTGATGAGGTCTTCCAGGTTGGGCGAGGGAGCTCCGGGGACTTCAGCCTGAGGACCCAGCATGGCGTAGCCGTCCCGGCCGCCTGCAATGTAGTCGTTGGCGGCCAGCCAGATTTCTTCCTCGGGCTGGACGGGGCGAGGGCCCTTATCGGTCAGCAGGGTGAGATCATAAGCCCGTTCCTCCTTGGGGTCGTGGCGGAAGGCGATGCCGCTGACTTGCAGCCACCAGCCGTTGCCGGTCCAGGTCTCGACCGAGTGGGAGACGGCTTTTTGCAGGTCGGCGCCGGTGATCTTGAGCAACCTGACCCTGGTAGGAAAAGGCAGCAGGGCTTCCAGGTCGCGGCGGGTGAAATCGCCTCCCTTGGGGATGTCCTGGTTCATGCGCAGCGTGCCCGACCCCACGACAGCAACCTGAGCCCGGGGATATTGAGCCTTCATGAGGTCGGCCACCCAGTTGCCGAAGTTGGTTTCGTAGCGGCGGATCATGGTTTCTTCGGCCACCAGCGTGACCCCGGCCACGCCCAGCTTCTCGTCCAGGCAATCGGGAGGCTCGGGAGGCTGCTGGCCGGCGCAGAACTCTCGAGCGTGCTTGGCCAGCCACCAGTCGACCCGTTCCTGCACCTGCGGGTCTGGGGACGGATCAGCCGGCCCCAAGTCCTCATAGCGAAAGTCTACTCGAGGCGGACCGTCAGGCCGGGGAGTCACCTTGACCACGGTGGCCGAGACGGCGTCGGCGTCGGCTTTGAGAACGTAGCGGCCGTTGACCATCTCGTGCTGCTGGCTGTGCTCGTGTCCGCCGATGTGCAGGTCAGGGCCCTGATCGCCCAATGCCTGCAAGATCTCGATGTCTTGAGAGAGACGCAGATGGGTCAACGCCACCACCACTTCCGCTCCCTGCTGCCTCAACTCGGCGGTGGCCTGCCGGGCCGTCTCCAGAGGGTCGGCGAACTGCACGTAGTGGGGATCGTTCATGTCGATGGAAAGGCTGAAGAGTCCGATACGCAGGCCGTTGGACTCGACGATCAGGGTGCGCAACAAGTTATCGCCGTCCACCACCGGCTGGCCGTTTTGGCTGCTGAAAGTGAGGTCGGTACCCAGCCACCGGAACTGCGATTCATCGATGCGGCGGTCCAGTTCGGAGGCGTCCCGAATGTCGAACTCGTGATTGCCGAAAGTCACGAAGAGGCGCGGATCGAAGGCCTGAGGATCGCCGTCCAGACGATTGAGCACGTCCACCATCTGCCGGCCCTCATACATGAGGCTGAGCAAGGAGGGCGTCAGCAAATCTCCGGCATGGAGGACCAGCAGGCCCGGGTCCTCAGCCTCCAGCGAGCGTCTGAGCGTGCGCAGGCGGGCCAGTCCGCCGATTTGTCCTCGTCCCTCGCTGTCGGCCACGCCGTTGATGCGGTAGACGTCGTTGACGGCCAGGATGGTGAAGCTGGCAGGCGCCTGGGACGCGGGCGGCGGAGTCGGGCGATGATTGGTGATGGCGCAGGACGGCAACAGCATCGCCGCCGTCAGGGTCATCGAGAGAAGGCTTCTTTTCACGGCTCATTCCCCGGCCCGCAGGAAATGGTCTCGGTGCTGCTGCCGCGGGCCACGATGACTTCATGGCACAGACCGATGAAGAGCCCGTGCTCGACCACCCCGGCCAGGGGACTGATTTCCGCGGCCAGGCCGCTGGGATCGTCGAGAGTCTTGAAAGGACAATCGATAATGTAGTTGCCCTCGTCGGTCACAAAGGGCTCATCGCCGCGGCGGCGCAGTACCGGACTGCATCCCAAAGCCGCCAGGCGCGGCAGCACCACCGGCCAGGCGAAGGGCACCACCTCGACGGGCAGCGGGAAGGCGCCCAGGTACTCCACCAGCTTGCTGGAATCGACGATGGCCAGCATCCGCCGCGAGGCCGAAGCCACGATCTTCTCGCGCAGGAGGGCTCCGCCGCCGCCCTTGACGAGGCGGCAACGGCGGTCGGCCTCGTCGGCCCCGTCGATGGTCAGGTCAAGCCGGGGGCAGTCCTGCAAGGTGGTCAGCGGAATTCCCTCGGCTCGGGCCAGCGAACGGGTCTGGCGGGAGGTGGGCACGGCGCGGATCTTCAGGCCGTCCCTCACCATGCGTCCCAGTCCGCGGACGGCAAAGGCGGCCGTGCTGCCGGTACCCAATCCCAGCGACATCCCCTCGCGGACGTAGCTCAACGCCGCCTCGGCCGCAGCTTTCTTTTCCTGGTCTTGAAGGCTCACGCGCTCGCTCATGATGGCCATTTTTCCGCGGCTGGCCTATCCTATATCACATGCTTGAACCCGGCAATCGTCCCCTGAGACCGACACGACCACGGCCCTGCTTGGCGAAGCTTTGTTGGGCGGCACTTCTGACCGCGCTGTTAGCGGCCCCGTCCAGCGGGCAGGGGCGCGGGATCGAGTATCGCCACCTGCAACGGGAGGGTCCCCTTTCCATCCACGTGCTGCGGGTCGATCCCGAGCGGGCCGAGATCGAACTGGTCAGAGCCCTCAACGACGGCCTGGGTCGCGAGACCGTTTCTTCAATGGCCCGCCGCAGCGGGGCGCGGGCGGCAGTCAACGCCGGCTTCTTCACCATCGGCGGACGCTACGACGGCCTGTCCACGGGCGTCCTCAAGATCGAAGACGGCTTCTACGCCTCTCCCTCCAGGCCGCGCGGAGCCCTGGGATGGACCCGGGACGGCCAGGCCCTGATAGGACGCCTGCTCATGTCGTGGACGCTGCAGACGTCCTCGGGCGCCATCAGCCTCGACGGCATCAACCGCGCGCGGGGAAACAGCCAACTCATCCTCTACACCTGGGCCTATCACCGCAGCACCTTGACCGATCCGGGAGGCCGCGAGTGGGCTCTCTGGCAGGGACGCGTCAAGGCGTTGGGAGGCAACGATCTCGCTGTCCCGCCAGACGGCTACGTGCTTTCAGCCGGAAGGCAGGCCCAGGCCGTTGAGTTGGCGGAAGGCGACCAGGCCGGGGTCAGCTACGCTTTCCGTCCTCAGGGGGCCACGGCGGCCTTGAAAGAGGGAGAGGAGGAGGCGGATCAGCAGTGGGCCTCCATGGATTTCATCGTGGGCGGCGCCGGGGTGGTGCTGCGCAACGGACGCCTGGTGGAAGACTTCTCCGCCGAAGAAACCATCGAGACCTTCATCACCAACAAGCATCCCCGCACCGCAGTGGGATTCGGCGGGCAGGGCCAATGGGTGGTGGTGGCCGTGGACGGGCGCCAGGCTGAATTGAGCGTGGGACTGACCCTTCCCGAGCTGGGCGCGCTCATGAAAGAACTGGGCTGCCGAGACGCCCTCAACCTGGACGGCGGCGGCTCCACCACCTTCGTCTACCGCGGAAAGGTCCTCAACAGCCCCTCCGACTTCGGCCAGGAACGCCCTGTCTCCGACGCCATAGTCTTCAAGTAGTCCCCGGCGCGATGGTGCCGCCGTGTCCCGTCAATGCTAGGCTTCTGGTTATGATCACACTGGCTGACGTGGAGAAGGCGGCCCGGGTCATCGAGGGCAAGCTGCATCGGACGCCCACCGTCCGCTCGGCATCTTTGAGCGAAGAGACCGGCCTCGACCTGCACTTCAAGCTGGAGATGTTTCAGAAGACCGGGTCCTTCAAGGTGCGGGGCGTGCTCAACAAGCTCTCCAGCCTCAGCCTAGAGGACAAGCGTCGCGGGGTGGTTTCGATGTCCTCCGGCAACCACGCCCAGGCCCTGTCCTTCGGCGCCCGCCTGCAGGGCATCGAAGCCACTATCGTCATGCCCTCCTGGAGCAAGGCGGGCAAGGTGGCGGCCACCCGCTCTTACGGAGGCGAGGTGGTCCTGACCGAGGGTCCGCTGATGGACGAGGTGGCGCGTTTACAGCAAGAGCGCGGCTTGACCTTCGTCCACCCTTTCGACGATCCCCTGGTGATGGCCGGGCAGGGCACCCTGGCCCTGGAGATGCTGGAGGACGCGCCCGAAATCGACGTGGCGCTGGTCACCATCGGCGGGGGCGGACTCATCTCCGGCATCGCCGCCGCCCTCAAGGGGCGCCGTCCCGAGGTCCGCATCATCGGAATCGAGCCGCGCGGCGCCCCGGCCATGACCGACAGCCTGGCCCAGGGGTCTCCGGCCCGCCTGGAGAGCGTCGACACCATCTGCGACGGGTTGGCGGCGCCCTTCGCCGGAGAGCACACCTTCGAAGTGGTCCGCCGCCACGTGGAGCAGGTGCTGCTGGTGGAGGACGAAGACACCGTCCAGGCCATGGCGCTGATCCTGGAGCGCCTCAAAGTGGTCCCCGAGGCTTCGGCCGCCGCCGCCCTGGTCCCCATCCTCACGCGGCAGGTCGAGATCGCGCCGGGATCGCGTGTAGCCTGCGTCCTGTGCGGAGGGAACGTCGACCCCCAAACGCTGGGACAGTTGCTCTCAAACCGCTAGAATAAAAGGGATTGAATCTCAACCATCCGCGTACCCGCCGCGGAGTGCATTATCAAAGGGAGGGACGGTACATGTATCGCTTCTTATCGAACCAACGTTTTTTGACGGCCCTGCTGGTCTTGGCGCTGGCTTGGACGACCGCCCTGGCCGCCGCCAACGGCGGACTGACAGCCTACGACATAGCCCGCCTGCAGTCCGTCTCCGACACCCTCATCTCGCCCGACGGACGCTACATCGCCTACGTCCTCTCGGCACCCCGCAACCCGTTCCAGGACGAGAACGGACCGGCCTTGCGCCAACTGTGGGTCATCGACCGCTGGGATGACAGCCGGCGGCCCTTCGTCACCGACGAGGCGGGCGCCGACAACGTGGCTTTCACGCCCGACGGCAAGCACATCTCCTTCACCGCCAAACGTGAAGGCGACAAAAACGACGCGCTCTACCTCATCGCGCTGGACGGAGGCGAGGCCCGCAAGGCCCTGGAGATGAAAAGCTCCATATCAAGCTACTCCTGGGCCCCCGATTCCAAACGCCTGGCCATCATCGCCACCGAACCCAAGCCCGAAGAAGAAAAAGAACTGGAGGAAAAGGGCTTCAACCAGGAGATCTATGAAGAAGACTGGCGCCCCCGTCGGATCTACATCGCCCAAGCCTTCGCCGACGGCCAGGTACCGCGCGCCCTGGAGATCGAGGGCTCGGCCTTCGACGTCGACTGGTCGCCGGTGGACGACCGCCTGCTGGCCTCCATCGCGCCCACTCCGCTGGTGGACGACCGCTACATGCTCCAGAACGTCATGATCCTGGATGCCGGCGACGGCAAAACCCTGGTGACCTACGCCAACGAAGGCAAGCTGGGAGAGCTGGCCTGGTCGAAGGACGGATCGCACATCGCCTTCATCGGGTCGGTCGACATCAACGACCCGCGCGAGGGCCGGCTGATGGTGGCCTCCTCCAACGGCAGCGACTTCAAAGATCTGCTCGACAACCACCAGGGCCACGTCACCGCCATCGCCTGGCAGGATGGCGACACCATCATGTACATCAACGAGACCGGCGTCTGGACCACGCTGGAGAAGATATCGGCCGACGGCAGCGGACACAAGAAGCTGACCGAGACGCAAGGGCCCATCCTGGGCTCTCTCAGCCTTTCCAGCGACGGGCAGAAAGCGGCCTTGACCGCCCAGACGCCCGGCCACCCGTCCGAGGTCTACGCCATGAACCACGGCGACATGGGCCCTTCACGCCTGACCGACAGCAATCCCTGGCTGGCCGAGCGCGAAATGGGGGCCCAGGAGGTGGTCTCCTTCAAGGCCCGCGACGGATTGGAGCTGGAGGGGATTCTGGTGCGTCCCCTGGGCGAGCAGATGGGCACCCGTTACCCGCTCATCCTCATGGTCCACGGAGGACCCGAGTCGCACCACCACAACGGCTGGCTGACCAGCTACTCCAATCCTGCTCAGGTGATGGCGGCGCGAGGATTCGCCACCTTCTTCACCAACTACCGCGGCAGCACGGGCCGGGGCGTTGAGTTCTCCAAGCTCAGCCAGGCTGATCCGGCCGGCAAGGAGTTCGACGACCTCATCGACGCAGCCGACCATCTCATCGAGACGGGCCTGGCGGATAAAGACAAGGTGGGCGTCACCGGAGGCTCCTACGGCGGATATGCCACGGGCTGGCTTTCCACCTATTACAGCTCGCGCATCGCCGCTGGAGTCATGTTCGTGGGCATCTCCAACAAGATCTCCAAGGTGGGCACCACCGATATTCCCGACGAGGAATACTACGTCCACGCCCGCAAGCGCCCCTGGGACAACTGGCAGTTCTTCCTGGAGCGGAGTCCGATTTACTACGCCGACCAGAGCCAGACGCCGCTGCTGATTCTGCACGGCAAGGATGATCCGCGCGTCAACGTCGGACAGTCGCGCGAGCTTTACCGCCACCTCAAGCTGCGGGGAAAGGCGCCCGTCCGCCTGGTGCTCTACCCCGGAGAGGAGCACGGCAACCGCAAGGCGGCCGCCCGCCTCGACTACAGCCTGCGCTCGATCCGCTGGTTCGAGCACTATCTGAAAGGCCCGGGCGGAGACATGCCGCCCTACAAGGTCGAATACCAGCCCATCGAACCCTAGTGCTGCCGGTCATAAGTTCTGAGCCAGGGCCGCCGTTTTTTGTCTGAAAGGGACAGATTCGCCAGCCCCCTCCTTCGCCAAGGCTTCGGAGGGCAGGCAGCGACTGTGTTAGAAGTCAAGTCCGGGCTCGCTGAAGGCGAGCGATTCGTCAGCCCAGGGTCAGCCCCGGCGAGCGCCAGCGAGACGGCGGCGCCACCCTGGGTTTCAGACGGCAAACGTGCGAACGCTGAAAGCGTGGGATAACGCTACAGGGTGGCTCAAAACTTGTGACGCACTGCACTAGGCTGCGCAACTGCCCAATTCCCAACCACCAGCTCCCAGGTGCGGAACGGTGGTTGGGAGCGCCTTAGTCTTCTTCCACCTTCTCGCGGATGCCGGAGAGGACCTTTTGCAATTGCCGGCAGCTGAGACGCAGCAACTCCTCGGCACCGGTGGAGTTGTCGAAACCGTGGCTGTCGATCAGGCGCATTACGCCATGAAAGGACATGGCCACCTCTTCCAGGGCCTCCCACTCCGCTGCCTCCAGCACCCATTGTCGGGCCGAGCTGGCCTCCTGCTCGGCTTGTTCCGCTTGGCTGTCGTTTTTTTCCGGGTCCGGCCCCTGAGGCTGTATCTGCTCGTTAATCATAACTGTAGATGCACATCATAACGAAAAAAGGCACCCATAGTAAAGAGCGATCCTTGCAGGCCGCTTGTCAGTGCAGGCCTAGCGCTGGTGGGCCTCCCGTTGGCCCAGGAAGAGTTCGAGGCGACGGTGGAGTTCTTCGATGGTTCCGTTGTTGGGGACTCGGTGGTCGGCTTTCTTGGCTGTCTCGGCCAGTTGTTGGCGGCCCGAACCGGGCTTGGCCAGTTCCAGGCCTTCCAGTTCGAGGAACTCTTCCAGAGTCTGGGGGTCGCTTTCGCGTCCCCGCTGCAAGACCCGCTGGTAGCGGATCTCGGGTTCGGCTTCGACGGAAAGCATGAGGAATCCGGGCAGAGTTCGCAAGGCCTCCACCTCTTCGGGAAGGCGGATGGAGTCGATGACGCAATTGTCGGTGCCGTCCAGCCTGTCGCGCACGCGGCGGGCCAGGACGTCGTGGCCGAACTCGGCGCGCAGGCGGTTGCCGGTCTCCACCAATTGCCCGCGGGTGACGGCCTCCCCGCGTTTGCGGATCTCGTCGCGGATGACGTCGGAGAGGGAGTAAAAGCGAAAGCCCTTCTTCTTGAAGAAGGCCGCGACCTCGCCTTTGCCCGCTCCGTTGCGTCCCGTCAGTCCGATCAGCATGTCCTTTATCTTAACCCGAGGCCGCCGTTTGATGAGCCTGGAGACGGAGAGCGGGGGGATGCTATGCTGCGGCATCGAAGGGTAGAAGGAGCTTCATGAAAGCGGTTTGGCTGAGTCAAGGAAAGGCGGCGTTCCGCCCCGACGCCCCCGAACCGCCCTTCCGGGAGGGGTTGGCGATGAAGGTGCTGCTGGCGGGAGTCTGCGGAACCGACTTGCAGTTGGTCCGAGGCTACGCCGGCTTCGAGGGCATACTTGGGCATGAGTTCGTGGCCCAATTGGAGGACCAAGGAGAAGTGGCGGAGTTGCCGCGGCCTGCCTCCGGCCTGTCCTGGAAGCGGCGCCGGGTGGTGGGAGAGATCAACGTGCCCTGCCAGGACTGTCCCCAGCCATCGCCGGACTGCGCCCGCCACTGCCCCTCGCGCACGGTGACAGGCATCCGCGGACGAGGCGGCGCCTTTGCCGAGCGGCTTCGCCTGCCGGCCTGCAACCTGCATCCGGTGGACGACAGGCTCTCAGACGAGGCGGCCGTCTTCTGCGAGCCTCTGGCCGCGGCTCTTCAGGTGCAGGAGACAGGCTGCATTTCTGCCCACGAAAGCGTGCTGGTGGTGGGTGCCGGACGCCTGGGACAGTTGATCGCCCGCGTGCTCCTCGATAGCGGTTGCCGCCTGCAGGTTTCGGCCAAGCACGCCTCTCAAGCCCTGTTGCTGTCCCGACATGGCATTCAGCCGCTGGCTCCCGAAGCCGTCCCCGGCCGCTCCTATGAGGTGGCGGTCGAGGCCACCGGCTCGCCGGAGGGGCTGGCCGCGGCTCTGCATGCCGTCAAGCCCAGAGGACGCGTCATCCTCAAGAGCACCTATGCTCAGGTCTCGGGCGGAGCGGGCGCCGGGCCTGCTGCCGCCATCGACTTCTCCCGCATCGTGGTCGACGAGATTCAACTGCTGGGTTCCCGCTGCGGCCCCTTTGCAGCGGCGCTGCGGCTGCTTGAATCGGGACGGATCGATCCGCGCGATCTGATCGATGAGGTGTTTCCCCTGGAAGAGGCGCAAGAGGCCTTGCGCAAAGCAGCTCAGGCGGGCGTCCTCAAGGTCTTGCTGCGCCCCTAAACTCTTGTCTGGAAACGGGTTTCCCCTTTTTTCATCGGCCGATGCTATGATGAAATGGTGATTAACAAGCGCGAGTTTTTCAGACTCAAGCTCGCTGTCCCCTTCAGTTTCTCGGTCATGAAGGCGCAGGGAGCCGATGTCCCCGGCAGCCGCACCTTCCATTACCAGACCCAGGACCTGAGCGGGGGCGGATTGCGCTTTGAAACCGACCTTGAGCTTGTCCCCCGCGATGAGCTGCGCCTCACCTTGCTTCTCCCCGAGGCCCGGCCCATTGAAGTCACGGCTCGCGTGGTCTGGTGCCAGGAAGTCGAGGTCGAAGAGGAAAACATGCTGGTGGGGGGACTGGAATTCGTCGATATCGACCAGGAGGAACAAGACCGCATCGTGGGCTTTCTTTTCAAGGCCCAAATCGAAGCCCGCCACAAGCGGCGTCAAGAACGCGAGCAGTTCCGGAAGAAGGGCACCTCGGGGGCCTGACGGCCCCAAGTTCCAGGGCCCAAATACCAAGGTCCAAATCCCAAGCGGAATATAGTGAGCAGCCTCATACCGCCGAGAGCAATCAGGCCTCCAGCGCGGTCGCTGAAACTTGATCGGTGTGTGAGCTTGTTGGCCACCTAGTGGCCCTAGTCGTAGGAAAGCGTCTTCGATTTCTTGCTGTACCAGCCGTCCTGCTCGGTGGGCTCGAAGATGCTGCAATGTTCCATGGGCGCGCCGTAGACGTGGATGGTGATGGAGGCCTCGTCTTGGAGATTGTTGTGGATGGTGTGGTACTCGAAAGGCGGTATCAGGCTTCCCGACTCGCCCAGGTGGGCTTGCACGCTCTCACAGGGACGAAATCGGTAAAGGTCGTCCCGGCGCTCCATTAATTCGTACTGGCAGACGCGGATCTCGCCCGAGTAGACCCCTTCTACACACCAGATGCCGGCGTGATCGTGCAGCGGGGTGCCTTGTCCGGGTCCCCAAATCATGGCAATCACCTCGTACCCCAGGTCGGGACTCTGGTAGACCTGACGGCGGGCATAGCCTTCGGCCCGCGGCTGGCGCAGTTCTTGGGGAAGGTCGATCCTGCGGCTGGAGATCAGGTCGGTGAGGGCGTTCTTGACGCCGTCGGTGATGGCCTGAACGTCGCCCTTGCCGGACCGTACGGCGTGGTCCAGGGCCTTGATCAGTTTTTCCGTTCCCGTCTGCAATGTGACTGCCATTGTACTCATGCCTCCTAACGAACTTTTGTACATGCCCACATTAGCTCATGAGCGCAGGCCGATTCAAGCGGTCTGGAGCGTCCCAAGAGGTGAGGCCGGGTTGGCCGGCGCTAGAGAGGTTCGTCGCGGATAAGGCGCTGAGGATCGAGGGAGTCTCCGCGGAATCGGACTTCGAAATGAACATGGTTGCCGGTGGCGCGTCCCGTCGATCCCACGTAGCCCAGCACGTCGGTACGCCGGACGCTGTCGCCCTTTTCCACCATGATCTTGGACAGGTGCCCGTAGTAGCTCTCGAATCCGAAGCGGTGTTTGATGACCACCAGTTTGCCGAAACCGCTGCGCCATCCCGCGTAGGTGACTTCGCCGTCGGCGGTGGCGATGACGCGCGAGCCTTTAGGAGCCCGCACATCCAGTCCGGGATGCCAGGCGCGGGTGCCCGTGAAGGGGTCCTGGCGGTAGCCCATCGGGTCGCCCATGATTCCCTGGCGCACCGGCATGATGGAGGGGATGGAGTCGAGCAGTATGCGGCGCAGGGTGTAGTGGTCCTGCAATTGGCTGAGATCGCCCATCAGGTCGGCATGCTTGGTTTCCAGCAGCTCGAAATGGCGGCGCAGGTCTTCGGGGGCCTCCAAGTGGAGCCGGACGGCGTCGGGTGCGGGTCCGCCCACGCCCGGGACTTCGTTGCCTTCCTCCGCCATACCCGACATCATCTGCAGCTTGCGGGCCGTAGTTTCGACCAGCCTCATCTGATCATTCAACTGACGGGCGGTGACGCGAAAGGTCTGGCTTTCCCGGCGAAGCTCATCCCGCTCGGCCAACAAACGCTCCTGAGCAAGAGAATCGCCCCAAAATTCGAAGTAGTGGAAGAAAACCAGGCCGGAAGAGAGGAAGGCGACCAAAACGGTCATGCAGACGGCCGCCAGCAGGGCTCGCGACACGTAAAACTTACGGGCCGTCCCTTCGCCTGAACGGGCGAAGATGACAGTCCAGCCCCCTTGATTCATCAACTACTCCCCTGCAATCGTGTCGAAATCAGCAAGAAATCCCTTGCTGCCCCAAAAACCGGGTCAGTATAGGAAGCCGAGGGGCGAGTGTCAAGTAATTGGCGTCACACAAGTCTTTTTCGCTCTTTTTTTGGTTTGGGAAAGGCTTGGAAACGCTTTCATGAGCGGTCCAGCGGTGCCTGCCGAATATTGGCGGTTAGTGGTACACTGACGGTTTCACGATGGGTAGCCGAAACGACTCCGAGGCCCCCTTGCGGATCTGGGGGGCGCGCCAAAACAACCTCAAGGACATCGACGTCGAGATCCCCTCGGGCAGCCTGACCGTGGTCACCGGGGTGAGCGGATCGGGCAAGTCTTCGCTGGTTTTCGACACTCTTTACGCCGAGGGCCAGCGGCGCTACGTGGAATCTCTGTCGGCCTATGCCCGGCAATTCCTGGAGCGCCTCGACAAGCCCCTGGTGCGCGAGATCGAAGGATTGCGGCCGGCCATCGCCATACGCCAGCGCAATTCCTCCCGCAATCCCCGTTCAACGGTGGGAACGGTCACCGAGATCTACGACTACCTGCGGCTGCTCTACGCCCGCATGGGTTCCATCCGCTGCCGCCGATGCGGACGCGACGTCCGGCGCGACAGCGCCGAGGACGCCGTCAACCGCATCCTGGAATTGCCTGAAGGCACCCGCCTCTATCTCACTTTCCCCTTCCGCGACAGTCTGCTCGACCTGGGGCGGGAGGGACAGGAGGTCGAACTCGCACAGCAACTGGAAAGCTGTATGAAGCAGGGCTTCCAACGCTTTACAAGGGAAGGCGAGGAAGGCCGGCCCCCAACCCTGCAGTTGCCTTCCTATCGTCCCCAGTCGCTGGAGGAACTGGCCGGGCTGTCGGTGCTGGTCGACCGCATCGCGGTGCATCCTGACCAGGAAGACCGCATCACCGATTCGGTGGAAACCTGCCTCACCGAGGGCAACGGGGTGCTGGAAGTCTGGGTTCTGGAAGACGACGGCATCCGCAAGCTGCGCTTCAGCGAACGGCTTGAATGCCAGTACTGCCAGATCGACTATCTGGATCCTGAGCCGCGGCTTTTTTCCTTCAACAATCCCTACGGAGCCTGTCCCACTTGCCAGGGATTCGGCAACACCATGACCATCGATCCGGATCTGGTCATCCCCGATCCCCGCAAGACCATCGACGAGCAGCCCATCGACCCCTTCACCAAGCCCCGCTACAAGCGTTTCCAGAAGCGCTTTGAAGATTGGGCCACGCGCAAGGGAGTTCGTTTCGACGTTCCCTACCGCGATCTCGATCCCGAGATCCGCAAGGCCATTTGGGAGGGGGACGGAGCCTTCGCCGGCGTCAAGGGATTCTTCAAGTACCTGGAGCGCAAGAAGTACAAGATGCATGTGCGCATCTTCATCAGCCGCTACCGGGGCTATTCGAGCTGTCCCGACTGCGGGGGGGAGCGGCTGCGTCCCGAGGCTCTCGACGTGCTGGTGGGCGGTCGCCGCATTACCGAGGTCACCACTTGGCCTATTTCTGAATCGAGCCGCTTTTTCAATGAGTTGGAGATCAGCGACGCCGAGCAGAAAGTCGCCGACAAGCTGCTGCGCGAGATCCGTCAGCGGCTGGGGTTCCTGGTCCAGGTCGGACTCGACTATCTGACCCTGGACCGGCTCACCTCGACCCTGAGCGGGGGAGAGATGCAGCGCATTCAGCTTTCGGCCTCGCTCAGCTCTTCATTGGTAGGGACGCTCTACGTCCTCGACGAACCCTCCATCGGCCTTCATCCCCGCGACGAGAACCGCCTCATCCAGATCCTCAAGCGCTTGCGCGATCTGGGCAACACCATCGTGGTGGTCGAGCACGACCGCGAAATGATGGAACAGGCCGATCACGTCATCGACATCGGTCCCGGTGCGGGAGAGCATGGAGGGGAACTGGTCCATCAGGGCGATTTCGAGTCGCTTCTGGAAAACGGCGACTCGCCCACGGGCAACTACCTGGCGGGACGCCAGCAGATCCCCACGCCCACCTTCAGGCGTTCCTGCGAAGACCGCTGGATGACCCTCTTCGGAGCCCGCCAACACAATCTCAAGGACATCACGGTGCGCCTTCCGCTGGGCGTGATGACCTGCGTGACGGGCGTCAGCGGATCGGGCAAGTCGACCCTGGTGCAAGACGTCCTCTATCCGGCCCTCAAGAAACTCAAGGGCGAGTGGAAGGGTTCGGTGGGGGCCTACCAAGACATCGACAACGAAGACCTGATCAGCGAGGCCGTGCTGGTCGATCAGACGCCCATCGGACGCACCCCGCGTTCCAACCCGGCCACCTACACCAAGGCCTTCGACGACATCCGCAAGCTCTTCGCCAACACCCGCGAGTCCCGTTCGCGGGGACTGACGCCCGGCAATTTCTCCTTCAACATCCCCGGCGGACGCTGCGAGACCTGCCAGGGTTCGGGCACCATTACCGTTGAGATGCAGTTCCTGGCCGACGTTGAGCTGCTGTGCGAGGAATGCCGCGGCAAGCGCTATCAAAAGAAGGTGCTGGACGTCACCTATAAGGGCAAGAACATCGCCGACGTCCTCGACATGACGGTGTCTCAGGCCCTGCGCTTCTTCAAGCAACTGGCTCCGTTGGTGCGCAAGCTGCGGGTGCTGGAAGAGGTGGGGCTGGGCTACTTGCGCTTGGGGCAGTCGGCCACCACCCTCTCGGGAGGCGAAGCCCAGCGACTCAAGCTGGCCTCTTACCTGTCGGCCAAGACCTCCAGGCATCCCCTCTTCATCTTCGACGAACCCACCACCGGACTGCACTTCGACGACATCAGCAAGCTGCTGCGCTCTTTCGACCGTCTGCTGACCAAGGGCGCCACCGTGCTGGTCATCGAGCACAACCTGGACGTGATCCGCAGCGCCGACTGGATCATCGACCTGGGTCCGGAAGGGGGCGCCGAAGGAGGCCGCATCGTGGCCCAGGGTACGCCCGAGGACGTGGCCCAAGCCGAAGACTCCCACACCGCCCGCTTCCTGCGCAAGATCCTCTCTCCCCAGCCGGCGACCTGATCGGTCGAACTCCCCAACGCTACTCTTGAGGGCCGATGCATTCAAAGGACTGCAGGCGCCATTCCTGTCCGCCGCTGTCCTCGGGTCCGCCGTCGATGCGGGCCGTGCGGGAACCGTCGGGGTTGGCGCGGTAGATGATGCGCTTGGGATAGTCGTGCTCGGGGGCTTCGAAGATGGCCTCTTGCTCTTTCAAGGAGGTCAAGCGGAAGGAATCGCTGGAAGGCTTGCCGTTGGGATAGGGAGTCATCAGGATGCCTTCGGCTGTTTTCATGATGCGGGTGAACTCGAACTGCACGGCCGCGTCGTCGCGCAGATAGCGGGTGGTGCCAAGCATCAGGTTCTTGGAGGGCGAGGTGTAGAACTCTTCCATCACGCCTCCGTTTCCGAAACTGCCTTTCCAGCATCCGGAGAGAAAGGCCAAGTCGTCGAGTTGAAATGTGCCTTCCTCTTCTCCGCTAGTCGTCCAACCCCCGGCCGCCACCCAGAGCGCGGCCCACACCGTCAGCGTCAAGATCTTCTTCACAGGTCCTCCTTTTCAACTGACAAGCCCGCAGTCTACTTCAGCAGGTGGGCTGCGTATTGTAAAAAGGCGACACAGAGAGTGCTCTTATGGCCCCTTGTGGGCGGCCATGGGCGGGCACAAGGCTTGGGAGAGGCGGTTCTCTTCCAGGCCGAAGAAGGTGCCGGGCGGGACGCCGGCGAAGGACTTGAAATCCTTGAGGAAATGGGCCTGGTCGTAGTAGCCGGCGTCGAGGGCCGCATCGCGCAACGAAGAGGGGCTGTGAGAGGCGGCCGAGCGGATGACCGCTTGCAGGCGCAGGATGCGGCAGAAGAGCTTGGGCGGCAAACCGACCTGGGTCTTGAACAGGCGCTCCAGAGTACGGGCCGAGAGGCCGCTGAGCTGGGTCATCCGTTCCACCGAGAGGCCTCCTGCGTGCAACCTGATCTGGTGGCACAGCGCGCTTGTCCTTGTATCGACCTTCTCCATAGTGCAGGCACGCAAGAGGGCTTGCTCCATCAGCTTGAGGCGTCCCTCTTGAGCAGGCTCGTTGCCGAGCCTTTCCAGGAGAGCTCCGGGGAAAGCACCTTTCAGATCCTCTGCCGCAAGGGTCCTGTCGCGCACCTTGTCCAGCGGTACGTCGAGCAGGGCCGCGGCTCCGGCGGGCTTGAGGCGGATGCCGACCATGTCTACCCGCCCCATGGGACGAATCGTGGCGTGCTGCGTCATCGGCCCCACCAAAAGCGCCCTGGGCTGAACTTGATATCGTCCGCCGCTGAACCGCTGGCATGGATCGGCCAGATGAAAAACGATCTCCAAGAACCCATCAGGCAGCACCCTCTGCCCCCGCATCTGCCCCGACCTCTCCGCCGCCAAAAACCAAACGCACTCCACCGCCTCTTCCAAGCCTATTGGGGCCCCTGCTTCCCGGTATTGAAAGCCTCCCATTGCCATCAGTTTAACGCCAAACGCGATCTTGAGAGCTTCATTCACCCCCCGTTGTCCTTTCCCCTCTCGTAACGCGCGAACCCACGGTTTCTCGCCTGAATAGGAAAGCGGCTGGCCGGCAGGCGGGGTTGACGGTGGAGAACGGGTGGGGCATAAAGAGGGCACGTTAGTTCACATCGCACATTTATCGGGGAGGTGACCTATGGTTCCGTTGATGTCGCTTTGGATGCCTATTCTGCTGGCAGCCATACTGGTATTCGTGATGAGTTCGATCGTCCACATGGTGCTGGGCTACCACAAGACGGACTTCAAGCCCGTACCCAAGGAGGCCGAGGCCATGGGCGCGCTGGGCCAACTCGAGATTCCGCCCGGGGACTACATGATGCCCCACGCCAAGGACATGAAAGAGCTGCAGTCAGAGGCCTTCGTGAAGAAATACAGCAAGGGGCCGGTGGTCATCATGACGGTGGTTCCGCCGGGACCGCCGTCGATGGGAAAACAACTGGTTCAGTGGTTCATCTACTGCATCGTGGTGGGAATTTTCGTGGCTTACCTGACGGGACGCGCCCTCGGCCCCGGAGCGGAGTACCTATCGGTCTTTCAGATCGCCGGCTGCTCGGCCTTCATGGCCTACGCCCTGGGAATGCCGCAGGACGCCATCTGGCTGAGCCGATCCTGGACATCCACTTTCAAGTCGATGTTCGACGGCCTGCTCTATGGACTCGTCACCGCCGGCGCCTTCGGCTGGCTATGGCCTTGAGTAGGGCTCGCCCTGCCGAACCTATTCCGTACGCAGCGCAACCACGGGGTTGACGCGGGAGGCGCGGCGGGCCGGCAGGAAGCCCGAAAGCAGAGCCACGCTCCCCATCAGAAGGACCGCCAGAATCATGAGCAGCGGATCTCCGGGCTGGACCTGAAACATCACCGATTCGGCCAGCAGAGAGAGACCGTAGGCTCCCGGCAGGCCGATAGCCACGCCGATCAGGGTGAGGACGCCGACTTCGCGCAGCACCATCCAGAGCACGTCCCCCCGGTGCGCTCCCAAGGCCATGCGGATGCCGATCTCACGGGTGCGCCGGGCCACGTTATAGGCCATCACGCCCGAGAGTCCGATGGCGGCCAGCAACGCGGCAATCGCGCCGAAGCTGCCTGAGAGGACCATCAGCATCTGCTGGGTAGAGGTGGACTGGGCGATCTGCGTTTCAAAAGTTCTGACGCGGTAGATGGGCAGGTTGGGATCGATCTCGCGCACCTGGTTTCGCAGCACAGGGGCCAGTTGTGCGGGGTCACCGGCGGTGCGTACGTAAAAAGTCAGGCTGCCCAGATGCTCGAACTGGGTGGCGGGCAGGTAGACAAGAGGACGCTCTTCTTCGTCGACCGAGGTGTGCTTGCTGTCGTTGACCACGCCCACGATTTCGATGTCGGGGACGATCCGGTCCCCCGCACCGAAGGCGAAACGCCGGCCTACGGCTTGCCCGTCCTCGAAATAACGCCGGGCCATGGTCTCGTTGATCACCGCCACCTTGGGGCTCTCTCCGCCGTCGCGCTCCTCGATGGGACGTCCGGAGAGGAGCCGCAGGCCCATGACGGTGAAGAAGTCGGGCGTGACCCAGTTCTGGACCACGTTCATGTCCTCTTCTTCCTGCGGCTGGTAGTCCTCGACGGTGATGTTGGAAGCCGAGGTGGAGTCAGCCAGCACTGGAATCACGGCGGCGCTGGCGGCCACCACTCCCGGCAATCCGCTGATGGAGCGGCGCGTGCGGTCCACGAACTCAGCGGTCCGCGGCGGATCGTAGCCGTTCAGTTCAGGCGCCACTGAAAACTGCAGCACCTGCTCCGGGTTCAGTCCCAGGTCGGTCGTCCTCAGGTTGTAGAAGCTGCGGGCCAGCAGTCCCGCGGTCAGCAGCAACCCCAGCGTCAGCGCGATCTGGGCGGTGACCAGGACCTTGCGGAAGCGCAGGTGGGACTTGCTGGAACTGCCCTTGCCCACCTGTTCCTTGAGAGATGAAGCCAAGTCGGTGCGTGACGAGCGGAGGGCCGGCAGGAGCCCGAAAAGCAGCCCCGTGAAGATGGCCACGGCGGCGGTAAAGCCCAGCAGGCGCCAGTTGAGGCTGCCGCTAAGGCCTTCCAATCCGAGGTTTTCAGACAAGGCCGAGATCAGGCTCTGCGACGTCCACCAGGCCAACAGAAGGCCCAATCCGGCGCCGCCCAGGGCCAGCAGCAGGCTTTCCACCAGCAACTGCCGCATCAGCCGTCCCCTCGACCCTCCCAGGGCCAGGCGCAGGGCGATTTCGCGGCGGCGGGTGATTCCGCGGGCCACCAGCAGGTTGGCCACGTTGGCGCAGGCGATCAAGAGGACCAGGGCGACAATGCCGTTGAGCAGCAAGAGGGGCGTTTCGGTGCTGCGCTGGATGATGGGGCGTCCATTGGGAGCAGAAATCACTTCAAGGGGCTTCTGCAAGAAACGGTCCTTGGCCTCGCCGCTGTAGGGCGAACTCATCACACTGAGCTGCTCCTCCAGCAGAGGACGGTAGATGGAGGTCAGGGCCGCCTGCGCTTTCTCGGCCGGCATCCCCTCTTCCAGCTTGCCCACGATGGCAAGCCAATAGGCATTCCATTCCTCGGTCCAGTCCTGGTTGGGCGTCATCTGAGGCTTCATGGCCAAGGGAATCCACAGATCGATGCTCTGCCCCACCTGAACGCCCTGGAAGCCCTCCCCGGCCACCCCGATGACGGTCAGGGAATGGTCGTTGACCAATATGGTCTGGTTGATGATGTCCTGACTGCTGTCGAAACGGCGCTTCCAATAACCGTGGCTGAGGACCGCCAGCGGATGGGCGCCGGTATTGACGTCGTCGGAGGGTGCGAAAAGGCGGCCGGCGACCGGATTGATCTCGAGAGCCTGGAAGAAGTTTCCCGACACCAGCGCTCCTTCAGCCCTTTCCGCCTGACCTTGAAAGGCCACGCTGAGTGGAATCTGAAAGCGTCCCATCAACTGGGCGACGTGCGGGCTGCGTTCGGCCAGGCGGCGGTAGAGAGGATAGGAGAAGGAGGCGGAGGAGTCCCCATCGCTCCACACCAGGCCTCGCTTAGGTCCGGGCGAACGCAGCACCACCAGCCTGTCGGGATTTTCGATGGGAAGGGGTTTTAAAAGGATCTGATCAGTGAGCGAGAAAATGGCCGAGTTGGCGCCGATACCGATCGCCAACGTCAGCAGTGCCACCGCCGAGAATCCGGGGTTCTTCGTCAAGAGCCGAAAGGCAAAGCGCAAGTCTTGCAGGAAATTCGTCACCAGCTCCTCCTCTTGTCCCTTAGACGGAATCGGTCGCCAAACCGTTGAAAATTTTTATTTTCCGGCTGGCGGCCTCATTACGGGCAGGGAGGAGGCAAGGTAAACCGTCACTCTCTCAGAGTCTCTTGCGGATGGAGCAAGGAGGCGCGGCGGGCGGGAAGGTAGGTAGCGGTCAGCGCCACCAGCACCAGCAGCAGCGACGACATGGCCAGCGTGTAGGGATCGGCAGGAGAAACCGCGAAGAGTTGGGCCGAGAAAAGGCGGGTAACGGCCCAGGCAGCCGGAAGTCCGATGGCGATTCCCAGAATGGCCAGGTAGGCTCCTCGACCCAGCATGAGGCGGCGGACGTCTCCGGGACGAGCTCCCAGGGCCAGACGGATTCCGATTTCGCCGCGGCGTTCCTGCACGGCGAAGGCCAGCAACCCGTAGACGCCCAAGGCCGAGAGGAGCAGAGCCAAGACCGCCAGAGCGGCCAGCAGCGTGAGCAGAAAGCGGCGGACGGCAAGACTCGAGCCCAGCCGCTCCCGCATCGTCAGCAGCTCGTAGGCTGGGACCTGAGGATCGAGGGCCGCCACCTGAGCCCGCACGGGCTCGATCAGAGCCGCGGGATCGCCTTCCGTGTGGAGTATCGCGAAGAAGCTGAGGCTGCCGTGCTGACCGAAGAGGTCGTAAGCGCGCGGCTCGGGCGCCTGCTCCAGAGTGCGGTGGCGGACGTTGCCCACCACCCCGATAATCTCGTGCCAGTCGCCGCCGGGGACGCCCAACTCGATTCGTCTGCCCAGCGCTCCCTGGGGAAAATGGCGGCGGGCCAAAGCTTGATTGACCACTACCAGATGAGGGGACGACCGGGCCGAGCCCGTCGCGTCCTCGGCGGCGGACGCTTGGGGCCCGACCGAGGGCAAGTCGGAGGGCTGGAAGGTCCTCCCCTCCAGCAACGGGATGCCGGAGGCGCGAAAGGCCCCCGGCGAGACCGCCTGCCAGCGCACGCTTGGCAACTCGGCCAAGGGAACGGCCGGAGCTCCTTGGATGCTCAGGGCAGATCCCGTGTCGTGGCCGCTCAGCGGAAGACTGGTGGAAAAAGCCAGACGGCGGGCTCCCGGCAGCGCCTCCACCTCTTGGGACAGGCGCTGCTGGTAAGTCAGCACCGAGGCCATGTCCGGATAGCGTCCGGGAGGCAGGGAGACACGCCACGTCAAGGTCGAGTCGAGGCGGAAACCGGGAGGCTGTGCGAGCACCTGGGCAAAGCTCGAAATCAGCAGTCCGGCGCCCACGGTCAAGCTCAAGGCTAAAGCCAATTCCACCACTACCAGCCCGCTGCGCAGCGGGCTTGATGAGCCCCCGGCGCCCCGCGAGACTCTGGGAGAGAGCGCTGCCCGCCCGCGGGCCCGGCCTGCCTTCCAAGCCGGGACCAGCCCGAAAGCGAGAGTCGTCAGCAAAGCCAGCCCCAGCGCGTAGAGCAACATGGTCGGACTCAGACTGACCTCTTCCAGGCGAGGCACGCCGGGGGGCGCCAGTTGGGGCAGCAAGACCAGCACTCCCCGGGCAAGCAGGAGCCCCGCCAGGGCCCCGGCCAGCGAGAGCAGCAGACTCTCCCACAGGAGCTGGGCCATCAGGCGAATACGTCCGGCCCCCAGCGCCGCCCGCACCGACAGCTCGTGACGGCGCGCGCCGAAGCGGGCCAGCAGCAGGTTGGCCACGTTCGCGCACACCAGCAGCAGCAAGGCGGTTACCGAAACGAAAAGCATCCACAAGGGCGAGCGGATGTCGCCCACAACAGCATCCAGAAGAGGCCGTGCAGCATAGGAGCGTCCGGCGTTGGTTTCGGGATAAGCATCCTGCAGACGCATAGCGATGGCCTCGAGCTCTTTCTCGAAGCCCTGCAAAGTGGCCTGGGGACGCAGGCGGACAAAAGCGAAGAAGGTGAAGATGGCCCGGCTTTGGGCCAGGTTGTGGCGGTCGCTCAGAGGCAGCCAAAGATCATTGCCAGGGCGCGGATAAGGCAGATCGACACCCCTGGCCAGCACCCCCTTCACCGTTCGGCTCTGGCCGTCGATGACTAGACTGCTCCCCAGGATGTCTTGGCTGGCGCCGAAGCGGCTCCTCCAGAGACGGTGGCTGATGACAACCGACTGATCGTCGAGCGCCTCCTTTTCGCTAAAGCCCGAGCCCAAGGCGAACCCGGCGCCGATGGTGGAAAAGAAGTCGGGGGTGACCCTGAAGCCGTTCAAACGCTCGGCGCCCCCTTCCCGTTGCAGGGTGCCCGCGTACCACAAGGCCATGGCGCCATGCGCCAGCGACGGGCTGGCGGCTTTGATGTCGCGGAAGTCGTGGAAGGCCACTTGGGGTCCGATTTCGCCCTTGAAGAGGTTCTCGACCAGGAGCAGCCGCTGCGAATCGGGCAAGGGCAGCGGAGCCAGCAGGACTGAGCTGGCCGTACTGAAAATGGCGGTGTTGGCACCGATCCCGAGAGCCAGCAGCAAGAGGATGGCAAGGGTCCACAGGGGATTGCGGCGCAAGGAGCGAAGGGAGTAGCGCACATCGCCCAGCCAGGACCAGGACGGCGCCTCGCCCTTCAATCGCGCCGTCTGGCCCGCCCGGCGGCGCATCGCCTCCAGCAAGGAGTCGAGGGTGATGCGGAGAAAGACCGCCAGGAAGGCCGCCGCCCCGCCCGCTTGCAGACGAGTCCGGGCCTGATGACGGAACTGAGCCTGCATCTCGGCGCCATAGCGTCGACGGAAGCCGGCAGGATAGAGACGCAACAACCAGCGATAGTAGCCCAGCAACAGCCTCAAGGCCGCCGCTCGGCGGTGCGGCTTCTTTTCAGACGGCATCAGTTCCCCTTCCCTTGACCCAGCAAATCCCTGGCCCGAGCGGCCTCCACGTAGCGGTGCAGGCGCCGGGCCTCAGCAGAGGCCTGAGCCCGTCCACGCGACGTGAGCCGGTAAAAACGCGGCTTGCCGCCGCCCGTCTCGGCATCCTCCGGCGCCTCCACCTCCTCGATCCATCCACGCGCGCACAGATCCTTGAGCGCTCCGTAGAGCATCCCCGGCCACAAATGCATGGTGCCCTCGGTACGCTCCAAGACATCCTGCATGATGCCCAGGCCGTGAAGATCGCGTTGGCCCAAAGCCAGCAGAATCTGAAACCAGTGGGGTTTGAGTGTGGCCTCCTTCTTTGCCATGCGGAAGAGAATATACGGATGAGTATATACATGTCAAGATAGAATCGCGGCGGAGACGGACGGGCCGCATCCCACTCGGGGCGGACGGGCACGGTACAATATCTGGTTTTTGAAAGAATAAAATGAAAAGCGGACGCATCGAAGTGTGGCCGGTATGGTTGCAGGCCTCTCGGTCCACTCTGGAATCCCTACACGCTTACCTCGACCCGCAGGAGAAGGTTCGCAAGGCGAGCTTCTATTTTCAGCGCTTGAGAGATTCCTACACCCTCTCTCAAGGCGCTCTTCGCCTTCTCTTGGCGGCTTACACAGGCATGGCCCCGGGCAGGGTGCGCTTGCGTTACGGAGCGCGGGGGAAGCCCAGCCTGGCTTCTCGGCACGACCTCCAATTCAACGCATCACATTCCGGCGGACTGGCCTTGTACGCCTTCGCCGACGGCCTGGAAATCGGTGTCGACGTGGAAGAGCTGCGCCCCTTGCCGGACTACCGCGCAATCGCCAGAAGCTACTTTTGCGCCCGCGAGTGGCGGCAACTCGATCAATTGCCGGCGGAAGAACAGCAGCAAGCCTTCTTCCTCTGCTGGACGCGCAAGGAAGCCTACCTGAAGGCGGTAGGCGAGGGACTGGCCCTGCCCCTGGACAGCTTTCAGGTGACCCTGCGTCCCGGGGAAAAAGCCCGCATGGTGCAACTGGGCGACGACGAGCGGGCAGCTCGCCGCTGGACGCTCCACAACCTGGCGCCCGCGCCCGGATACGCCGCGGCATTGGCCTACCGGGCGCCGGCCCGGGAAGTGGTCCTGCATCCACCCTGCAAACCCGCCCAACTGCTGGACAGGCTGTAACGACCCAGGCCGGCCGCCACAAGCCTGGGTATTGCCTTTCCTCCCGCCAAAGCGTAGTCTGATGGCCCCAAGGAGGGTATGAGTCATGAAAAGCTTTGATCGACGCAGCGTCTGGCTGCTCCTGGTTGTTCTCTTTTGCGGCGCGCTCCGGGCGCAGCCGGAGGGGGATGAGAAGGACAAGAAGAAGGATCTGCCGCTAGAGCCTGTACGCAAGGTGGAGTTCACCACCGACGAGGTGACCTGGATGTCGCTGGACGTCTCGCCCGACGGCGAGACCATCGTCTTCGAACTGCTGGGCGACCTCTACACCCTGCCCATGGAAGGGGGCCAGGCCACCCGCCTGACCGAGGGCATGGGATTCGACAGCCAACCGCGCTACTCGCCCGACGGCCAGTGGATTGCCTTCATTTCAGACCGCGGCGGGGCCGAAAACTTATGGGTGGCCAAGGCCGACGGCAGCGATCCGCGCCAACTCTCTAAAGAGAAGTCCAATCCCATCATTTCTCCCGCCTGGATGCCCGACAGCCAGTATGTGCTGGCCACCAAGAGCGACCGCGGCGTCGACATCTACATGTACCACGTCAACGGAGGCTCAGGACTCAAGGTCACCGGCGGCGAGGAAGACGATGAGGACGGCGGCGGCGGACGCGGCGGGGGCGACCGCAAGATGGGCGCCGCCCTCTCTCCCGACGGGCGCTTCCTCTATTTCGCCCAGAGGGGCGGCGGCAGCGTTTACAACCAGATGTCGTTCGACTGGGAAATCCACCGCCGCGACATGATCAGCGGGGAAACCGACCAGGTCACGCAAACCCAAGGCGGGGCCTTCCGTCCCCTCATTTCACCCGACGGTAACCACCTTGTCTACGGCACACGTTATGAAGCCGAAACGGGACTGCGCATCCGCAACCTCGACACGGGGCAGGACCGCTGGCTCAAGTACCCGGTGCAGCGCGACGACATGGAATCGCGGGGCACCCGCGACCTTTTTCCCTCCTACGCTTTCACGCCCGACGGAGGGGCGCTGCTGGTCACTTACGGCGGCAAGATCCACCGCGTGGAGGTTGCCAGCGGCCAGTCCCGCGAGATTCCTTTCAGCGCCGACGTCTCCCTCGACATCGGCCCGCTCCTCAACTTTCAACGCAACGTCGAGGAGGGGCCGGTGCGCTCGCGGCTCATCTTCGATCCCGTACCGGCGCCGGGCGGCCAGCGCATCGTCTTTTCGGCCATGGCCAGCCTCTACGAGATGGACCTGGAGGAAGGCGCGCCCCGACGCCTCAGCCAGGACGGCTCCCACGAGTTCAAGCCGACCTTCTCCCCCGACGGGCAGTGGATCGCCTACGTGAGCTGGAACGCCGACGGCACCGGCCATATCTGGAAGCGTCCGGCGGCGGGAGGCGCGCCTCAGCGCTTGACCCGCATTCCGGCCTTTTACACCGACCCGGTCTTTTCGCCCGACGGCACCCGCATCGTGGCCCGCCGCGGCAATGCCTGGATGCGCACTCAAACGCCCAGCGAATTCGGCGGACTGCGCATCCCCCTCGACCTTGTCTGGCTGCCCGCCGAAGGCGGCGACGTCCAGCTCATCGTCCCCGCCCGCGGACTGGGTACGCCTCACTTCGGGCCCGAGGACGACCGCATCTACTTCTACTCGCGCGACGGCCTGCTCTCGATGCGCTACGACGGCACCGACCGGCGCACCCACCTCAAGGTCGTGGGACGCTCCACCCCCCGCTCCCGACGTCCGCCCTCGGCCCAGGACGTACGCATCTCCCCCGACGGGCGCTGGGCCCTGGCCCGCCTCAACCATCAGCTCTACGTCACCGCGGTGCCTCCCCCCACCGGCTCCACTCCCACCGTCAACGTCGACTCGGGAACCGTACCGGCCCAACGCCTGACCGACGTGGGAGCCGACTCCTACGCCTGGGCCGATCAGGGCCGAACCGTCACCTGGTCGATGGGATCGACCTTCTTCCGCCGTCCTTTCGAGAGCATCGACTTCAGCCCCAAGAAGAAAGAGGACGAGGACGGGGATTCGGAAGAGACTCAGGAGGAAGCCGAGCAACCGGAAGAGGCGGCTAAGAAAGACGAGGAAGAGGAGTTCGAGGCCAAGGAAGAAGGAGAAGACGTCGAGTCTTACCAGGTCGTCATCGAACTGCCCCGCTACAAGCCTGAGGGAACCGTTTTGCTGACGGGGGCCACCGTCATCACCATGGACGACGAAGAGGTTCTGGAAGATGCCGACATCCTGGTGGAGGACAACCGCATCAAAGCCGTGGGCGAAGACCTGAGCGCTCCCGCCGGTGCCCGCGTCTTCGATTTGCAGGGCAAGTACGTGGTGCCCGGGTTCATCGACACCCACGCCCACTACGAGATGCGCACCGAAGGCGTGCTGGAACTGCACAACTGGAGCTTCCTGGCCAATCTGGCCTACGGCGTCACCACGGGGCTGGACGTACAGACTTCGACCAACGACTACCTGGCTTACCTCGACATGGTGCAGGCCGGACTCATGACCGGGCCGCGCGCCCACTCGACGGGTCCCGGCGTCTTTTCCAACACCAACTTCCAGGACTACGAGTCGGCACTGCACGTGCTCGAGCGCTACAAGCACTACTACAAGAACCACAACCTGAAGAGCTACGTTGTGGGCAACCGCCAGCAGCGCCAGTGGGTGGTCAAGGCCGCCCACGAACTGGGATTGACGGTCACCACCGAGGGGGCCCTCGACCTCAAGCTCGACCTTACCCACGCCATCGACGGCTTCGGGGGCAACGAGCATTCGCTGCCCATCGTGCCCCTCTTCAAAGACGTGGTGGAACTCTTCGCCCAAACCCGCTGCGCCTACACTCCCACCCTGTTGGTGCTGTACGGAGGTCCCTGGGCGGAAAACTACTTCTACACCACCACCGAGGTGCACGACGACGCCAAGCTCAACCGCTTCGTGCCTCACAACGAGATCGACCGGCTAACCAAGCGGCGCCCCTGGTTCCGCCAGGACGAGCACGCCTTTCCGCGTCACGCCGCTGGAGCCGCTCAGATTCAAAGAGCCGGCGGGCTGGTGGGCGTGGGCGGCCATGGACAATTGCAGGGACTGGGTTATCACTGGGAGATGTGGTCGCTGGCCATAGGAGGCATGACCCCGCGCGAAGTGCTGCGGGCCGCCACCATCGACGGAGCCGAGATCATCGGCCTTCGGCCCGACTTGGGCAGCATCGCCGAAGGCAAGCTTGCCGACCTGGTGATCCTCGACCGCAACCCGCTGGAGGACATCCGCAACACCAACAGCATCCGCTGGGTGATGAAAAACGGCGAGATGTACGAGGGAGATACGATGCGCAAAGTCCATCCTCAAGAAGAAGAGATCGCCCCCTTCTGGTGGTGGACGGCCGATCCCTCCGAGGACGAGTAGAAACGGGAAAGGAGGGCCGCCCCTGGCGGGCAGGCCGTCCTTTCCCTCCCTTCCCCTTCCGCCGGCCGCTGTCCGCGTCCATTAGCTTTAGCGGACGCGTTGGACGTCCACGGTGGCGGTGAAACGCGCTTCTCCCTCCTGGAACCAGGTCCAATCCGTCGTGAAGCGGTCGGGGGAGAGGAACTCGTATTCGGCCCGGTGCATGTGACCGTCCTTTGAAGCATCGGCGTTGCCGACGTCGAGGAATTCGAAGCTGAGCTTGTCTCCCTCCAGCCCCTTGGTCGAGATCATGCGCGGCTGATTGGCGACGGCGCAGTAATGAGTCAGCGCCAGGCGCGCGCCGTCGAGATGATAGACGGTGGCCATGTCATGCTGATGGGCCTGGCCATCGACCTTGTAGTAACCGATCACGGCAGAGCCGTTGCCGGTGATTTCGAAGGTCATCTCGACCGGCTCTCCCTGACCGTTGCGGCCCGTCCACTTTCCTTCCAGCGACTTGATCTTCTCAAAGGCCTTGACGACGGCCTCAGAGGGTTGGCCGGCGTCTCCGGCCAGCGCCGGCCAAGCCTGCGCCGCCAGGGCCGTCACCAGGCATAGAAGACTAAGATTCCATTTTTTCATCACGTTCCTCCTCAAGAGTGAGCTTTCGTTTCTTTCATCCCCCAGACGAACGAACCGCCCGCCAATCGACACCAGGCCAAAAAAGATCGGCCAATCTTTTTGGTGAGACATGCCGTAAGGAAGTGAGTCGATTCATCGAATATTCATGAGATATCCGACGTATATTCGGAACGACGGGCGATGATCACTCGTCTGAGGTAGAAACGAGGGATCTGGGAGGTCGCAATGTACGGGCGGAATTATGAAAGCGATTACGCGGACTCTTCCTATTCTGATCCTGATGCTCCTGACGGCTCCCCTTCGGGCGGGGGCGGCGTCGGCTGACGAGGCCGTCTTCGCCTATTCCGAGCACTCGGCCCATACCCACGAGATGGCCGAACTGGTCTTGCACGGCGTGGAGATCTCTCAACCCAAGGCCCTGTTGGCGCCCATGGCCCAGTCGGCCCTGAAGGAAGCGCCTTCTGATCCTCTGGCCCATTACCTGGCGGCCTTGACGGCGCCCACCCCGGTACAAGCTCAGCAGGAGTTGGAGAGGGCCTACTGGCTGGCCGCTGCTTCATCCACCCCCGAACGCCATTTCATCCTGGCCCAATACCTGCGGGAAATGGGCGACGCCCCTTCAGCCATCACCCTGCTGGAGAGTCTGGCCGCCGAGCGTCCCGCTGACCGCATGATCCTGATGGCTCTCAGCCAGGCCCTGATCGATAACTCCCAGCCCCAGTTGGCGCGCGCTCATCTGCAACAAGCTCAGCGCCTCGGTCCTGACACCTCGAGAGTCTATCTGCTGCTGGCTCAAAGCTACCTGGCAACAGGCCATCCCCAGCAGGCTGGTCTTCACTTCAGGTCAGCCCTGGCGCGCATGCATCCCCAAGCCCATCCGGCCGCCGTTTACGCCGGACTGCTTCTGGCTTCGGCGGCAGAAGATGCCCAAGTGACCAGCCGAATTCTGCGCGAGTACCTGCATCGCTGCCAGGAAAACCCCTGGGGGAGCGATCCCTGGGCTCCCATCTGGATGGATTCCGAGGACCAGGCCTACTTTTACCTGGACGGGTCGTGAGACGCTACACCACCTTGAGCTTGGCGTAGCTTTGCATGAGCTTCTTGATGCCCTGGGCGAAGCGCACCGTCACCTTGAGGTCGTCGTCCTTGCTGGGCTCGACCGCCAAGACCTGCCCGCGTCCCCACTTGGGATGTTCGACCAGCGCGCCCCGGCGCAGAGACTGACCCCGCTTCTTGCGGCTCTCCAGATAGCTCTGGACTTCCTCGGCGCTGTTCAGGGTCAGGCCCTCGAAGGCCTTCTTGGGTTTGCCGGACTGGGCCGGGTAGGGCCGGGCGAAGAGGCGCCCGCTTGACCCTGGAGACTCGGCCGGCGAGCCGGAGGCGTATGAAGCCGAGTCGCCCAGCAAGGGAGAGCTGTAGCCTTCCACCAAGTCTGGAGGAATCTCGTGGAGGAAGCGGGAGGGTCGGTTGAACTCGTTAGAGTCGCTTCCATAAAAACGCCTGCGTCGCGAATAGCTGAGATGCAGCTTGCGCTCAGCCCGCGTCATGCCCACATAACAGAGCCGGCGTTCTTCCTCCACATCGTTCTCGACGACCGAGCGCCGGTGGGGAAAGAGTCCCTCCTCGCATCCCACCAGGAAAACGGTTTCGAATTCCAATCCCTTGGCATTGTGCAGGGTCATCAAGGTAACCGGCGCGCTGGCGTCGTATTCGTCGGTGTCGGCCCGCAGGGCGGCTTCGTCCAGAAACTCCTGCAAGCTGACGTCGCCGGCCTCCAGTTCGCGGGCTACGTTGACCAGTTCCTTCAAGTTCTCCAGGCGGCTTTCGGCTTCGGGAGTGGCCTCCGACTCCAGCGTCTCGACGTAGCCGCTGGCCGCCAGGATGCGTTCCAAGGCCAGTGGCAGCGGTTTTTCCAGAGCCCGGGCCGAGGTTTCGATGATGTCTCTGAAGGCGGCCAAGCAGCGGTGAGCGCGCCCGTCGAAACGCTGCTCCCGCAGCCCTTCCTGCAAGGCCGTCCAAAGACTGCCGTCATGCTCGCCGGCCAACTCCTGCAACCGCTCCAGGGTCTTGTTTCCAACGCCTCTGGAGGGCTCGTTGATGACGCGCAGCAGGGAGACGTTGTCATCGGGATTGCGGGCCAGGCGCAGGTAGGCCAGGGCGTCCTTGATCTCCTTGCGGGAATAAAAGCTGAGGCCTCCGATGAGGCGGTAGGGGATGCGGCGCTGGCGCAGCGATTCCTCGAACTGGCGGGACAGGAAGTTGGTGCGGTAGAGGACGGCGATGCGCTGCACGCCCGCCCGCTGATGCTCCTCGATCTTCCCGGCCACCCAGCGGGACTCGTCTGAGGCGCTGGCGGCCACGTAGAGGTCGATCTTGGGTCCGCTGCTGAGTTCCGTCCACAGTTTCTTGCCCTTGCGCTTCTGGTTGTTGGAAACCACCGCGCCGGCCGCATCGAGGATGATCTGGGTGGAACGGTAGTTCTGCTCCAGCTTGATCAGCCGCGTGCCGGGGAAGTCCTTCTCAAAGCGCAGGATGTTGTCGATCTCGGCGCCCCGGAACCCGTAAATCGACTGGTCTTCATCGCCCACCGCGCAGAGGTTGTCGTGGGTGCTGGTGAGGGAGCGGATCAGTTCGTACTGGGGAAGGTTGGTGTCCTGGTACTCGTCGATGAGCAGGTAGCGATACCATTCGCCGTAGCGGCTGCACAGGTCGTCGTTCTCCTGCAGAAGATGGACCGTGAGCAAGATGAGGTCGTCGAAGTCGACGGCGTTGGACTGGCGCAACACCTGCTGGTAGCGCCGATAGATCCGGCCCAGGACCTCGGAATCGGCCCGATGCCTGTCCTGGGCCAACTGGTCGGGCCCCCAGCCTTTGTTCTTGGCGTGAGAGATGACCGCGCGGGCCTCCTGGACGCGGATTCCTTTGGAGCGGTCGTCTGAAAGTCCCAGTTCCTTGTAGATGCCCTTGAGCAGGCGCTGCTGGTCATCGGTGTCGCAGATGTTGAAGTCGTTTCCGAAGCCGACCCGCTCGGCGTAGCGGCGCAGCACCCGCACCCCGAAGGAGTGGAAGGTGCAGAGCAAAGGAAGCGCGTCCAAGGGCGGCAAGAGCGACAAGACCCGGGAACGCATTTCCTCGGCCGCCTTGTTGGTGAAGGTGACCGCCAGGATCTGCTGGGGGCGGCAGGCCTGGGTGGCGATGAGATGGGCGATGCGGTAGGTGATGGTGCGCGTCTTGCCGCTGCCGGCTCCGGCCAGGATGAGCAGAGGGCCCTCTTCGTGAGTCACCGCCTCCCGCTGAGCTTGGTTGAGGTGTTCCAGCAAGGATTGGGCGGAAGTGGCCATGAAGTTAGGATACAAAAAAACGCCGGCCCCCCGCGGAGGAGGACCGGCGGTTCAAATCAGGCATCAGCGTGTCAGCTTTTATTCGGCGACCGCCTCTTGAATGAACTCGTCCATGCCGGCCGTGGAGCCGTTGTGGCGGATCTTGTAAAGCTCCTCCAGGTGCTTGAAGCACTGCCGGGCAAATTGTCCCGTTCCCAGCTTGTGGCCTCGCGCGAAGGCCTTCATGGCGTCAGGCTCGACCTGGCCGGCCTTCCAGTGGCTCATGCCGATCTTGTAATAGGCCTGAGCGACCTTCTCCTTGTCGTTGGTCATGCTCAGCACATTCTGGAATTCCCGGATGGCCCGGTTCCACTGCTGCCGCGAGAAGGCGTTCTCGCCCAGCACAATGGCGGCCGTCAATCGGTGCTCAGAGATGTACTGCCTGGTCTCGGCATTGGCCGAGGATTCCACAGCCGCATAGCCTTCCAGCGCCTTGCTGGCCCATTTGGCGGCCTCCGACACGTTGCCCGAGGCAACAGCCTGACGCATCAACTCGGTGGAAACCGCGTAAGTCGCCTCGGGGCCATAATCCTCGATGACATCGGGACCGTGCTGCCGGATCTTGGCGGCATTGCCGGTGTTCAGAGCCGAGAAGACGATGATGTAGCGGGCCTGCTTCTTAAACTCGGCATTGTCGGTCTGGCTATGCACTTTCTCGGCCCAGGATATGGCCTGGGCATACTGGCCTTGCTTGAAATACAGGTCGGCGGTCAGGTAGACGGGACCGATCTCGTCAGGTTCGACCGTTTGAAATTTCTCGGTCAGCGACGCCACCTTGTCCGCGTCCTTGTTGTCGTAGGCAGCCTGCAGGATCCGAAGGAACTCCCCCTTGACGTAGGGCAGCAAACTCGATTCGGGGAAGTCCTTGTAGAACTTGACCAGCGCGTCGATCTTCTCATCGCCTTCTTTGGAAGTCGCGTCCTGGTAGGCTGTGTACTCGATGCGGTACTGTTCCGGATCCTGCCCCTCCTGGGCCCATAGCGGGAGCACGGCCAAAACGGCCACGCCACTCAAGAGAATTGCCAACTTCAACATCTTCAAATTCATTGTTCTCAAAAGACCTCCATGGCTGACTGGACGAATCCAGCTCTTCTCTCTGCGGAACCTGAGCCGAGCGCCTTTGCCGTAGCGCCTGACGGCTCGCTTGGGTTCATAGATGCCTGAGTGTTCGGGAAGTTACCACAAAAATTCGGCTTCTTCAATCCCATTTACCGCTCAAAGGCAGACTGCGCGTGCTTTTCAAGCGATCTGCAAGACTTTGTGATTTCCCCGCAGAGGCTCGGGAAAGCACGTCGCCGGAACCTGATGGGCTAGAATCGGCCTATGTGCGGACGCTATACGCTGACCCAGACCGAGCAAATTCCCCAGGTCTTCGAAGTCGACGAAGTACGCCTGCCTCCACGCTTCAATATCGCGCCCAGCCAGATGGTTCCAGCCGTCACCTGGGCCGACCAGAACACCCGCCAACTCGACCTCTACCGCTGGGGACTGATCCCCTACTGGGCCAAGGACGAGAAAATCGGCTTCAAGATGATCAACGCCCGCTGCGAAACTGTAGCGTCGAAAACAGCTTTCCGCAACGCCTTCCAACGCCGGCGCTGCCTGCTGCCGGCGGACGGTTACTACGAGTGGCGCGCTGAAGCCGACGGCAAGCAGCCCTTTCTCTTCAGACGAAAGGACCGCTCCTTGATGGCCTTGGCGGGCCTATGGGAGCGTTGGAAGGCTCCCGACGGACATCTGGTGCTTTCCTGCACCATTCTCACCACCCGCCCCAATCCGCTGAGCGCGCTGGTGCACGACCGCATGCCCGTTATCTTGCCCCGCGAGGGCCACGGACTCTGGCTCGATCCCTCGGCCCGCCAGAGCCAACTGGAGGAATTGCTGAAACCCTACCCCGCCCAAGAAATGGAGGCGGTGGCCGTGTCGCGCAAGGTCAACTCGCCTCACAACGACGGACCCGAGGTGATGGAAGAGGTGGAGGTGGACAACCCGCCCCGGCTGTGAGGACCGGCTGCCCTGGGATGCGGCTTTGCCTGGCAGCCGCCATGCAGTCTACAATACTCCGATGGGAGGATGTACTTGACCGTCGAATCTGTTGAACGCGTCTACAACGTCTACGCGCGCGTGTACAATTTCTTGTTCAACCGGCTCCTCAGCGGCGGACGAGAAAAGGCGCCTTCCCTGCTTAATTTCTACGAGGGAGCCAAGCTGCTCGAAGTCGGGGTGGGCACGGGACTGACTTTGAGCGAGTTGCCGCGCGACATCGAGATCACGGGCATAGACCTCTCGCAGGGAATGCTGCGGGAGGCCCAAAAGCGGATCGATAAGGAGAACTGGGGGCACGTCGACCTGCGGCGCATGGACGCCGCCCGCATGGACCTCCCCGACAACAGCTTCGACCGGGTGCTGGCCGCTTATTTTGTCTCGGTGGTGCCCGAGCCGGTCGAGGTGCTCAAGGAAATGAAGCGGGTCTGCCGTCCGGGAGGCATCATCCTGGTCATGAATCATTTCACCCACGAGGTGCCGGTCATCGACACCATCGAGACGGTGCTGGCTCCCCTCTTCTACAAGGTCGGCTTCCGGACCGACCTGCGCCTGCAGCCTCTTTTCCAGGAAGCCGAACTGGAAATCGACCGCATCGTCAACATCGACTTCCTGGGCCACTGGAAGGCTGTCCGCTGCGTCAACCGCAAGTGAAACGGCTAGGGCCAGTAGTGAGCAGCCTCGCTATCGATAGCTCGGTCAGCGCTTCAGCGAGCGGGTCAACTTGGCCTGCAATTCCTTGATCTTGGCGTAGACCTCGACCTCGTCAATCAGCGTGAGCGCGCCCCTCTCGAAAACCACCTGCCCGTTGATGACCGTCATCACCACCGATTGGGCCCCCAGCGAGTAGACGATGGTGCTGTATGGATCGTAGGAGGGAACGGCCTCGGGGACGTCCTGAGACTTGATGAGGATGAGGTCGGCCTTCTTGCCCGCCTCCAGGCTTCCCAGCATGTGCTCCATGTCGACGGCTTGAGCCCCCAGCCTGGTGGCCATGGACAGAGCTTGGCGAGCGCTCAGGACGGTTGGATCCATGCTGGAAATCTTGTGCAGCTTGGCTGCGCTGTCCATCTCGTCCAGCAGGTCGATGTTGTTGTTGCTGGCGGGACCGTCGGTTCCGATCCCCACCGCCAGTCCAGCCTCCAGCATCTCAGGCACCGGAGCCACCCCCGAAGCCAGCTTCATATTGCTTTCCGGGTTGTGCACGGGCCCCACTCCGAACCGTTTGAGGATCTCGATCTCCTCTTCGTCCACCCAAACGGCGTGAGCGGCGATGACGCGGTCGTCGAGGAAGCCGATGTCGCGCAGGTAGCGGACCGGCGTGGTCCCCGCCTTCTCCCGCACCTGACGCAGTTCGTCCTGGGTTTCCGCCACGTGGATGACCAGTGGCACGTCGAACTCTTCAGCCGCCGCCTTGCAGGCCAGCAGGGTCTCGGTGGAGCAGGTGTAGGGCGAATGGGGCGCCACGGCGGGAACGATCAGAGGGTGGTCTTTCCACTTGGCCAGGAATACCTTGGCGGCGGCGATGCCTTGCTGCGGGTTGTGGGCGTCGGGGACCGGGAAGTCGAGTATGGTCTGCCCCAGAATGCCCCGCATGCCGGTCCGCGCGGTGGCCTCGGCCACCTTGCCTTCGAAGTAGTACATGTCGACATAGAGCGTCGTCCCGCCCCTGATCATCTCCATGGCGGCCAGCAAAGTGCCCCAGTAGACCATCTCTTCGTCGACGTTGGCGGCTTCAGAGGGAAAGATGTAGTTCTGCAACCAGTCCATCAGCGCCAGGTCGTCGGCCACTCCCCGCATGACCGTCATGGGGGCGTGCTGATGACCGTTGATGAGCCCCGGCAGCACGAAGTGTCCTCGCGCGTCGACGCGCCGCAGCGGCTGGATCTGCTCCGGCGCGGCGCCTCCTCCCACCTCGACGATCTCATCTCCCTTGACCGCCACATAGCCGATGGGGTGATGGGTGTAGGCCTCGTCCATGGTCAGGATGGAGCCGTTTTCGATGAGCAGATCGACGGCCAGGTCGTCCTGGGCGGCAGGCTGGGGAGCATCCTGGGGCTGTGAACCGGAGGAGCAGGCCGCCGTCGAAGATAAGAGCAGCAAGCACAAGGCGCTGAGCAGAAAACATCTATTCATGAGATGGCTCCTTGGAGGGCGGGAAGAATCATGAATCAAGGGATTCCCGGTCAAAGGGATGAGGCAGCAGGCCGGCGCTGCTGAGACGCTGACGATCTCCTTGCAGGTTGGCCAGCAGTACCGGGATGTCGCCGCACATCTCCCAGATCAGTTGGCGGCAGGCGCCGCAGGGCGCGGTCAGCCGCCGGGTATCGGCCACCACGCAGATGGCCTGGAAGTCGAGAAAGCCTTCCGAGACGGCTTTGAAGATGGCTACACGCTCGGCGCACATGGTGAGTCCGTAGCTGGCGTTCTCGATGTTGCAGCCGGTAAAGATGCGTCCATCGGCCGAGCGCAGAGCAGCCCCCACCTTGAACCGGCTGAAGCGGGCTTGGGCTTTCTCACGAGCCTCGCTAGCCAGGCGGATCAGTTCCAATTCCCTCTGGTCGGTCATCAGGCGCCCATCCTTTCGGTCCAGCTCAGCACCAGCCTGGCGAAGTCCTCTTTGACCCGCTCGGTGACTTGCAGCACCTCATCGTGAACGAGGGGCTGGTCGAGGATGCCGGCGGCCATGTTGGTGAGGCAGGAGATGCCGGCCACCCGGCGCTTCATGTGGTTGAGGGCGATGACTTCGGGAACCGTGGACATGCCCACGGCGTCGGCCCCCAGCGTCCGGCACATGCGGATCTCGGCGGGGGTTTCGTAGCTGGGTCCGCGCACGGCGATGTAGACCCCTTGCCGCAACTCGATTCCCAGTTGCCGGGCGCATTGCAGCGCCAGACGGCGAAGGTCGGGGTGATAGGGATCGGACATGTCGGGAAAGCGCTGGCCCAAATCGTCGTAGTTGTCGCCCTCCAGGGGATTGGCGCCCTGAAGGTTGATGTGGTCGGTGATCAGCATCAGTTGGCCGGGGGCCATTTCGCGGTTAACGGCTCCGGCGGCGTTGGTGATGAGGAAGTTCCGGCATCCCCACATAGCCAGGGCGCGCACGGCGAAAACCACGCGCCGCGGCTCCAGCCCTTCGTAGAGGTGGACCCGTCCCATCAGCGCGCAGAAGCGGGTGCCGCGGTGCCGGCCCCAGGCCAATTGGCCGGCATGGCCGACCACCGAGGAGACAGGGAAATGGGGAATCTCCGAGTAATTCAACCGTTCGCTCTCGACCTGGGAGGCAAAGGCCGCTCCCAGCCCGCTTCCCAGAACCAGGCTCACGTCGGGCGGGTCGCCGATGTGTCCGCGCAGGAAGCGGACGGCGTCGTTGAGTTGAGAGAGGTATTGCATGACGGCTCCCTAAGAGATGATACCGGCCAAGGTGGCGGTCATGAAGCTGGCGATGGAGCCGCCCAGCACCGCCCGCAGTCCGAAGCGGGCCAGGTCTGACTTGCGTTCGGGGGCCAGTCCGCCGATGCCTCCGATCTGGATGGCGATGCTCGAGAAATTGGCGAATCCGCACAGGGCGTAGGTGGCGATCATCTCGGCTTTGGCTCCCAGCAGGGGCTCGCCTCGGCCCGCTTCGGCGGCGTATCCCTGCATCTGGGCCATGGCGTCGTAGGCCAGGAATTCGTTGAGGACGATCTTGAGCCCGATCAGTTGGCCCACGTTGCTGGCGTCCTGCCAGGGAACGCCCATCAGGTAGGTCAGGGGAGCCAGCACATAGCCCAGTATCTCCTGCATGGTGACGGGCGTGCCGAAGAATCCCGTCACCCAGCCCAGGATGCCGTTGAGCAGATAGATGATGGAAACGAAGGCGATCAGCATGGCGCCGATGTTGAGCGCCAACTGGAGGCCTTGGCCGGCCCCGCGAGCGGCGGCATCGATGACGTTGACGTCGGTGCGCTCGACCTTCAGTTCCACCTTGCCGGCGGTCAGGGAATGCTGGGTCTCGGGGACCAGCATCTTGGCCGCCACCAGCGAGGCGGGAGCCGCCATGACGCTGGCCGCGATCAGGTACTGGGCGTTGACGCCCAGCCCGATATAGCCGCCCAGAATGGCGCCCGAGACGGTGGCCATTCCGCCCGTCATCAGCGCCATCAGCTCCGAGTCGGTCATTTTTTTGATGTAGGGGGCCACCACGATGGGCGCTTCCGTCTGGCCCATGAAAACATTGGCCGCCGCCCCCAGGGACTCGGCCCCGCTGACCGACATGAAGCGGGTCATCAGTTTGGCCATCCCCAGCACCATAACCTGCATCAGCCCCAGGTAGTAGAGGACGCTGAAGAAGCTGGAAATGAAGATGACGATGGGCAGTACCTTGAAGGCGAAGATGAAAGGCGCTCCCTCGGCCACCAGGTCGCGGAAGAGGAAGTAGGAGCCCTCATCGGCGAATCCGATCAGGGTGGTGACCGCGTAGGAGACGGTTTCAAGCGCTTTCTGGCCGAAGGGGATCTTGAGCACGAAGATGGCGAAGATCAACTGCAGCACCAGCCCCCAAAACACCGTCCTCCATTTGATGGCGCTGCGTTTGGTCGAGAAGAGGTAGGCCAATCCCAGCAGAAAGGCGATGCCGACGAGTCCGATAAGTCTGTCCACTATTCGATGACCTTGTGAATCAGCGGAGGAGCCTCGACGCTCTCCGGCGAAATGCGGAAGGCGCTTTCCAGTTCCCTGAGCGCCGCCTGCAGCCGGTCTTCCTCGTCGTAGTGGAGCAAGGCCAGGGCTTCGCCTTCCGCCACGGGGTCGCCCACCTTCTTGAGCATCTCGATGCCCACCGCCGGATTGATCTTGGAATCCTTCGTTTGGCGTCCGGCGCCCAGCAGCATGGCCGCACGTCCCACCGAAGCGGCGCGGGCTTGCTGCAGGAATCCGGACTGCGGGCCAGTATACTGGAATTCGGAGCGCGGTCCAGGCAGGCGGGAGGTATCGTCCACCACCCGCGGGTCTCCGTGCTGCTTCTCGATCAGCCGCTGCAGGGAGCGCAAGGCGCGTCCGCTGCTGATCTGCTCCCCGGCCAGGCGGCGGGCCGAATCCAAGTCCTCGGCCAATTCCGAGAGCCAAAGCATGTAGGCGGATAGCTCGATGCACAGCCGGCGCAGATCCTGCGGGCCTTGGCCGCTCAGGACCTCGATGCACTCGCGAATTTCCAGGGCATTGCCCACCGTCCGGCCCAGCGGCTGGGACATGTCGGTGATCAGCGCCACCACCCTCTTGCCCAGTCCCCGGCCGGCCTCGGTCAAGGCCCGCGCCAGTTCTTCAGAACGGTCCAGGGTCTTCATGAAGGCGCCGTCGCCGGTCTTGACGTCGAGCACCAGGGCGTCGATGCCTTCGGCCACCTTCTTGGAGATGATGCTGGAGACGATGAGCGGAATCGACTCCACCGTGGCGGTCACGTCGCGCAGTCCGTAGAGGATGCGGTCGCCGGGCGTGAACTCGTCGGTCTGGCCGATGAGGGCGAAGCCTTCTTCTTCCACCAGGCGGATGAAGCGCTGCAGCGAAAGGTCGACGCGGAATCCCGGGATCGACTCCAGCTTGTCGAGAGTGCCGCCGGTGTGTCCCAGCCCCCGTCCCGAGATCATGGGGACGCGTCCGCCCGCCGCGGCCACGATGGGGGCGATGACGGGCGAGGTCTTGTCGCCGACTCCGCCGGTGGAATGCTTGTCGACCTTGAGTCCGCTGATGTGGGAGAGGTCGACCGTGCGTCCCGAGTCGATCAGGGCCCGCGTCAGGGAACGGGTCTCCTCGGCGTTCAGACCGTTCAAATAAGCCGCCATGAGCCAGGCGCTGATCTGGTAGTCGGGAATCTTGCCTTCCACGACTCCCGCCACCAGCCCCTTGATCTCTTCAGGCAGGTTGGCCTCGCGGTCGCGCTTTTTGCGGATGATCTCGACGACGTTCATTTTTCCCGTTCCAAGTTGCGGACACAAAAAACCCGAGCAGGCCTCGCGGACTTGCTCGGGCGGTAAAGGTCGTAATCAGGAGTCGCCAGCCGCCTCAGCGACGCGACTTCTTGCGGGCGCGTTTGCGGGCCAGGGCCTGCTTCAGGCGCTTCTTTTCACCCGGCTTCAAGTAAAAGGAATGCTTTTTGATATCCTTGATGATATCTTCCTGCTGGACCTTTCGCTTGAAGCGGCGCAGGGCGCTTTCGAGAGATTCGTTGTCTCCCACGTGAACTTCAGCCAATGCTCTCACTCCCCTCTTTCAAAGGATAGGCCTCCCCGCGGGGAAGCGTCTTTTTCGCAAACTTGAAAGATAGCAAACCCCCGGCCCCGCGGTCAAGGACGGGCGGGGCGAGCGGACGCATGCTATCATGCCTCGCCGGGACGGGCTGCGGCGACTTGCCAAGGAGAACTCGCCTTCGGAGAAACGCATTGCGATGAAGGAAATCCACAAAGCCGTGATTCCGGCCGCCGGAATGGGGACCCGCTTCCTGCCCGCCACCAAAGCCATTCCCAAAGAGATGCTGCCCATCGTCGACAAGCCCACCATTCAATATGTGGTGGAAGAGGCGGTGGCCTCGGGCCTTCAGGACTTCTGCTTCGTGACCTCGCAGGGCAAGAGCGCCATCCTCGATCATTTCGACTACGACTATCAGTTTTCCACCGTGCTGCGCGAGCAGGGCAAGACCGACCTGCTGGAGATGGTGGAAAGCCTCTCCAACATGATCACCATCTCCTCGGTGCGCCAGAAGAAACCGCTGGGGCTGGGGCACGCTGTGCTGGTGGCCCGCCCTTACGTGGGCGACGAACCTTTTGGCGTCTTTCTGGGAGACGACATCATCCATTCCGCCAAACCCGGGATGCAGCAACTGATCGAGGTCTTTCAGGAGAAGCAGGCCAGCGTGCTGGCGGTGTTCGAAGTGGAGCCGGAGGCCGTCTCCCGCTACGGCATTCCCGCCGTGGAGCCGGTGGAGGGCAACCGGCGCCTCTTCCGCATCACCGACCTGGTGGAGAAGCCCCGGGTGGGGGAAGCGCCCTCCAATCTGGCTATCATCGGGCGCTACGTCCTCACCCCCGGCATCTTCGACGCTCTGGAAAACACTCCTCCCGGCAAGGGCGGCGAAATTCAATTGACCGACGGACTGCACAGACTGCTGCGCCAGGAACCCGTTTATGCCTACAGGTTCGAGGGCACCCGCTACGACGCCGGCAACAAACTGGAATATCTGCAAGCCTCCATCGACTTCGCCCTTGAGCGGCCCGACCTGGCCGAGGATCTGCGCCGCTGGCTGCGGACGCTGCAACTTTGAGCGCTTCCGCCACGGATGCGCCGGACCACCGAATCACTCATAATAGGACTCGACATATCATGCTCGACCGAATTTTCATACGCGAAAACCTCGCCAGCGTAGCTGAGAGGCTGGCCCAGCGCGGCTTCGATCTCGACCAGGACGCTTTTAGCCAATTGGACGAAGAAGAACGCCGCGTCCGCTTGCAGTGGGAAGAACTCCGGGCCAGGCGCAACAAGACCAGCGAGCAGATCGCCCACGTCAAACGCTCCGGCGGCGACGCCTCTTCTCAAATCGCCGAGATGAAGGAGGTCGGCGCCCGCATCAAGGAACTGGACGGCCAACTGGAGCTATTGGACCAGAGCATGGAGTCCTTCCTGCTCAACGTCCCCAACCTGTGTCACGACTCGGTGCCGGTGGGCGAAGATGAGAGCGCCAATGAAACGGTGCGCAAGTTGGGCACGCCCCCCGCCTTCGACTTTCCCGTCAAGGATCACGTCGAACTGGGCGAGGGATTGGGCATCCTCGACCTGCAAAGGGCCGGCAAGATAGCGGGCGCCCGGTTCGCCGTCTATTACGGCGCAGGCGCCCGGCTGGAACACGCCCTGGCCCGCTTCATGCTGGACGTCCACAGCAAGGAAAACGGCTACACCGAGGTGCTGCCGCCCTACATCAACAACCGGGAGGCCTTCTTGGGCACGGGACAGCTCCCCAAATTCGAGGCCGACCTCTTCAAGCTGCAGGGGCACGAATACTACCTGGTCCCCACGGCCGAGGTTCCGGTCACCAATCTGCTCTCCTCAGAAATCATCGAGGAGGAGAGGCTGCCCATCAGCCTGACCGCCTACACGCCCTGTTTCCGCAGCGAGGCCGGATCTTACGGCAAGGACACCCGCGGACTCATCCGCCAGCATCAGTTCAACAAGGTGGAATTGGTCAAGTTCGCCCGTCCCGATGATTCCTACCAGCAACTGGAAAAGCTGACCGCCGACGCCGAAGGCATCCTGCAAAGGCTGGAGCTGCCCTACCGGGTGGTGACGCTGTCCAGCGGAGACACGGGCTTCAGTTCCGCCAAGACCTACGATTTGGAGGTTTGGATCCCCAGCCAAGACACCTACCGGGAAATCTCTTCCTGCAGCAACTTCGAGGACTTCCAGGCCCGCCGCGCCGGCATCCGCTACCGGCCCGCCGAGGGCAAGAAGAACCGCTACCTACACACCCTCAACGGCTCTGGGCTGGCCGTGGGAAGGGCTTGGGTAGCCATCCTCGAGAACTACCAGGAAGCCGACGGCACCGTAGTGGTTCCTGAAGTCCTGCGTCCCTACATGGACGGACTGGAGCGCATCACCGTCGAGAACGGGCTCAAGATTTGATGACGGAAAAAACCCTCAGGTTCAACCTGGACAAGGAAAACGTCAATCTGAGCTATTACCGCCAGATCAAGGGGCAGCTCTTGAGCGCCATCTACTGCGGCAAGATCCAGGAGGGCGACCGCCTGCCCTCCATCCGCGAGCTGGCCGACGACCTGGACGTCAACTACAAGACCATCCGAAAGATCTACGTCCGCCTGGCGGAGGAGAACTACATCGAAATCGTCAAGGGCAGCGGAGCCTTCTTGCAGAAGAAGAGCGGGCGCGAGAGCTACCAGCAGATGCGCTCCAAGGCCATCTTCAAGCTGCTCGGCGAAGTCAGCGAACGAGCCAAGAGCCTGGGACTGAAGCCTTCCAAGTTCTCCCGCCTCTACAACAGCTTCGTCAACGGAACCGACTTGCGCAAGCTCAAGCTGGCGGTCGTCGATCACAGCGAGGAGGCCTTCATTTTTTCGCGCGAACTGCAAATGAGGCTCAACGCCGAGGCCTTTCCCGTCAACCTGGAGGGCCAGCCCAGCGAAGAGGAGGAACGCTTTCTCAAGGAAGCCGATTGCCTGCTCACCACGAGCTGGCACCTGGACGAGGTCACCCGCCTGGCCGACAGCTTGAAGAAACCGCTGCTGGAGATCAAGCCGAGCCACGCCATATACACCGAAATCCTCAGCGAGGCTCAAGACCGCAATACCGCCATCGTCATCCAGGACGAGAAAACCCTGCACGCACCCTGGGAGGTCTTTATGAACATTTTTCATCCTTCCACCGACAAAAAGTTCTGGATCGCTCCCATCGACCGCGAGGATCTGATCGAGAGAATCGTGGAGGAAGCCGACGTGATCTTCGTCTCGCCCATGTGCTGGGACGAGATGCGCAAGCGGACACCCGCCGAGCGGGAGCTGAAGACTTACGAAAACGTGATCTCGGATGAAACCATCGACGGCCTCAAGCAGATGCAACTGCTGGGTTGAGGGACGGCCCGGGAGGAGGGACATGAAGGAACGCGACAAGGCGCTGGAGCGAGTCCGGAAGGGAATCCAGGACGCTCCCAAGGCCGAACTGCACCTCCACCTGGAAGGATCCATCAACGCCGCCTTGCTGCAGAGGCTGGCGCGCAAATACGACAGCGAACTGAAGGGCCTCTCCCAAAAAGAACTGCGTGAAAAGCTCTTCACCTATGATGACTTCGCCGATTTTCTCTCCACCTACAAGACGGTTTGCCAGCATCTGCGCCAGGCCGACGACTACCTGCTCATCCTCGACCACCTTGCCGACTACTTCCGTGAGCACAATATCCGTTACGCCGAAATCATCCTGGCGCCCTCCATTCCCCACCGCTTCGGATTCGATGCCGAGGCCATCGTGGAGGCGGTTCTCGAGCGGAGCGCCGCCATCGAAGCCGAGGCCCGCGTCAAAATACGCTGGATCTTCGACTGCGTGCGCCAATGGGGAGCCGACGAGGCCCGCCGCACGGCCGAGTGGGCGGTAGCCAACCGGCGCAAGGGCGTGTGCGGGCTGGGGCTGGGCGGCGACGAGAACTCCCTCCCGCTGAGCGAATTTCAAGACGTCTTTCTTTGGGCCAGGGCCCACGAGCTGTTCATCCACGTCCACGCCGGCGAAACCGGAGGGCCCGAACAGGTGTGGGACGCCCTGCGGATTCTGGGCGCCAACCGCATCGGCCACGGCATCCAGGCGGCCCGCGACGGACGCCTGATCGAGTACCTGCGCGGGCACGCGGTGGGACTCGATGTGTGCCTGACCAGCAATCAGGCCACCGGGGCCTGGAGTCCACTGGTCAACAACCCCTTCGGACTTCTTTTCAAGCGCGGTCTGTCGGTCAGCCTCAATACCGACGATCCCGGCCTCTTTCAGACCTCGCTGACCGACGAGTTCCTTCTGGCCGTGGAGCACTTCGACTTGGGCAGGGATGGCCTTCACCGTCTCATCCTGCAGAGCGCCCTTTCGGCCTTCCTTCCTCACGGCGAACGCATGGACCTGATGCAGGAATTCACAGATGCCCTGGCCCAATCCGACCTGGGGTTCGCCGACTACCAAGTCCGCGGCTGAAAGCGATCATCCGGCGCCATTTTTTTCGGCCTCATCCTTGACAAGCCCGCAGGGCCATCTTAAATCACTAAACGTAGTCGGAAGCAAGCAGTTTTAAATCATTCCTATTTACAGGAGGATAAGAATAAATGACTTTAACGAGAATCCGTCGCCAATTGCCATACCCGAATTCGCCCTTTCGTCTCTTCGACCAGGCCTTTCCCAGCCTGGAGCCGGGACGTCATCGTCCCGAAGCCTCCAAGGGCTGGCTGCCGGCCGTCGACATCCACGAGGACTCCGAGGGCCTGACCTTCACCACCGAGGTGCCCGGCTTCACCAAGGAAGACCTCAATATCTCGGTTGAGGACGGCACCCTCACCCTTTCAGGAGAGCGCAGCCGTCAGCAGGAGGACGAAGGCCGTCACTTCCATCGCGTTGAGCGGTCCTACGGGCGTTTCGAGCGCAGCTTCACGCTGCCCACCAACGTCGACCCCGCGGGAATCAACGCCTCCCTCAAGAATGGGCTGCTGACCATCTCCATCCCCAAGCGGGAAGAGGCCAAGCCCCGCCAGATCGCGGTAAACGCCCAATAGGGACGCAATGACATCACTCTCAGATAGATCGAGGAGGAAGACGAAATGACCAACTTGATGAGGACCAACGACGTACAGAAATTCTTCGACGAGGCTATCGGGAACTTCTTCAACCGCAGCTTTCCCGAAGTGTCGCGCGGTTGGAGACCGGCCGTGGATGTAGCCGAGGACGCAAATTCCATGACCTTCACGGCCGAGGTGCCCGGCTTCGAGAAGAACGACATCAACATCTCCGTCGAGGACGGCGTGCTCAGCATCTCGGGCGAGCGTTCGCTCGAGCGCAAGGACGACGAGTACCACCGCATCGAGCGCCGCTACGGACGCTTCGAGCGCAACTTCACGCTGCCCCGCAACGTCGATCCCGAGAAGATCAGCGCCAATCTCAAGAACGGTCTGCTGATGCTGACGCTGCCCAAGCGGGAGGAAGCCAAGCCCAAGCAGATCGACATCGAAGTCCATTAGAACGACCCTCGGTTTCCACAGAACCGATTCGGGTCCGTCTTGGCAGAGGAGACGCGGCGAGCCGCGTCTCCTCTTTTTTTTGTGTCTGGACACAGGCGCCCATTCGTCTCCGCCAGTGCTTTTGCAAAGCCTATCTTTTTGGAACGAACCAGCTTGTGACGACGTTTGTTCTGGCGAATCCGGATGAGACGAAAGCACCGACGTGAAGGCCGGCATGACCTCTCGTTTTAGCGAGGCGAAACCGGCCTGCGTCCTTCCTACATCCTGATCTCGCCCGTGGAGGAACAACCGTAACAAGGAGGAGGCCAAATATGAAGCTGTTGAGCAAAAGCACGGCTCTGCTAGCTGTTGTTCTGCTGGCGTCCGGCTGGATGCTGGCCGCCGAGAAGACGATTCAATACTCCACCGATTCCCAGCAAGCGATCGAACTGGTGGAAGAGATTACTCATGGGATCGAGAACTTTCAGCCGGGTCCGACTCTGGCGGCCAAGGCTCAGGAGCTGCTGCAAGCCGCTCCCGATTGGGGATTCGCCCACATGGTCGCCAGCCAGTTCCAACCCAACCCCCAAGCCCAGGAAATGCTGGCCAAAGCCGACGAGCTCTCCGAGAGCATGACCGAGGGCGAGAAGCTCTATCTCAAGGGAGCCAAGTTTATCCGCGGCCAAAGCGCTCCCGATGCCCTCAAGGCCTTCCAGGAGATGGCACGGCTCTATCCCGATGAGCGTCGGGCCCACATGCTGGTGGGTCAACTGGCCATGGGCACCGATCCCGATACGGCCTGCCGGGCCTTCGACCGGGCCTATGAACTGAACCATGACACGCCCCGCATCTTTTTCTTCAAGGGCAACTGCCAGATGGTCGACGGCAGGTACGACAAAGCGCGCAAGACCTACGCCAAGGGAATGGCCAAGGCAGACGGTTTCGCTTTCGGACTGCACTTCGGCACCATTCTGTCGCGGGTCCATCAAGGCCAGACCGATCAGGCCCTCAAAGCCGTCGACGAGGCTCTCGAGGGCTATATGGCGTCGCCCAACGTCCAGAACTTCCCGCCCGTGTTCATTCACAACATGCGTGCCCGCATCAATCTGGAGGACGGGCGCCTGGAAGCGGCCATGGCCGACTACGAGAAAGGTCTGAAGTCGTTGGAGGGATCAGGACTTCCCGAGCAACAGATGCAGACCTGGGTGGGACGCTACCATCACGGCCGCGGACGCACTCTGGCCAAGATGGGACGCCATGAAGAGGCCTGGGCCGAGGCCGAGTGGGTGCGCGAGGCCATGGACGAAGGCGGTTCCGCAGCCGCTCAGTTCGAGCCCGCCTACCACTACCTGGCCGGTTACCTGAAACTGGAGGCCGGCGACTACAAGGCCGCCATCGACCACCTGGAACAAGCCGCCAACAACGATCCCTTCCACCAGACCCTGCTGGCGCGCGCTTATCACAAGGACGGCCAGAACGAGAAGGCCCGCGAGGCCTACCAACGGGCCGCCGCCATCACCACGGTCAATCTGGAGCGCGCACTCTCCCACGAGGAAGCCGTGCGCATGGCCGAAACCTTGAGCACCACGGATTAGTGCAGTGCGGCGAAGTTTGAGCCACCCTGTCGCGTTGTTCCACGCTTTCAGATGCGTTGGGACCTTGGCCGTCTGAAACCCAGGGTGGCGCCGCCGTGTCGCTCGCGCTCGCCGGGGCTGGGCTGGCGAATCTGTCCCTGTCAGGGACAAAAGCGGAGGGCCCCGGCTCAATAAAGATCAGTGCAATGCGCCAGAATCTTGAGTCTCGGGAGGGGAAACCCGAAGGAGAGAAGGGCGTTCCAGGCTTTTGCAGAGAGGCTGAAAGAGGCTGGATGGCTTGATGTACGCCCTTCTCTTCTCCAAGTCTTCCAGGATCGTTGGCAGGAGCTCCTGGAAGGTTATGTGCGGGACTTTAGCAAGCGCCTCTGACATTTTTCCCGGCGACCTGGGAATTCCTCGATTCTTCCCACTACAAATGGCGGCGGAGATATCGGCAGATGTGCCATCCGTCCAGGTATTTGAAGGGGAAGCGGGCGGTCGTGTAGTGACCGCAGGGCAGGTAGGCCACCTCGGGGCGTCCTCCGTAGCGGCGGTAGGCTTTGAAGACCTCCTCGCTCATTTCGGGCAAGAAGGTCAGGTCATAGCGGGCCGAGATGAGCAGGTGACGGCGCCTGTCGGCCGCCGCCCGCTGCACGTAGGCCATGGGACTGATGGGAGCCCAGCAGCGGCGCAGGTCTTCCAGGCTGACGCGGCCTTCCAGACCCCGGCGAACATAGCGGGTGGCATTTCCCTGCCAGACCACGTCGGCGAACCATCCCGAGACGAAGTTGAAGACTCCCGTCTTGAGAAGCGGTTCGTGGAGGAAGCTCAGGTAACCCACGCATGATCCGATGCTGGTGCCCATCACGCCGATGTGCCGGTAACCTTTCTCGCCCAGCAAGTGAACGAGACGCCGGGTTTCGAGCACGGCCTGGCGGACGGCGTGGATGGTGCGCCCGATGTTGGGACTGACCATGTAGTCGGCCCGAACCATGCCCTGGGGGCGCCGGTGTTCATGAAAAGGCAAGGCATGTCGCACCGCCGTGATTCCCAGCTTGCTGAGGACGCGGCACAACCCCACGTGACTCTCTTCGTCGGCGTTCCACTGGGGCAGCACCACCACCGCCCGCCGTGAAGCCGGCGCCTCGAAGACGCGGCAGCGCACGCGGTTGTTCTGCTCCAGCAGGCAGTCGGCGGGGGACTCGAACTCGAGATGGTCGCCGCGCTTGGCCCAGCGTCCCCTGACGTGCTCCTCCGGGAGGGCGAAAAAGGCTTCCGAGTCGCTGAGCGAGTCCTGGGCCAGATCGAGCAGCACCTGCAAGGGGGGCCGGCCGTTGCCTTCCATCCCCAGCCATTCCAGTCCCCACTCGAAGGGATAGACCTTGCGGTGGGTGTCGCGCTGCGTCAGCACCCGTTCGCGCCAATGCATGATGCGCCCGTAGAGACTCATGACAGCGTCAGAAAATACCACGAAATCAGGCGAATCCGCTCAGCCAAGGGGCGCATCTAAGTAACGATGGCCCAGCAACCCGACGCGGCTGGGGATAAACCGTCCCTCGTCAAACGTACCTTCAGAGCCTTCTCCTACCGGGATTTCCGCCTCATGTGGATGGGGTCGTTCACCTCCACCACGGGAACGTGGACTCAGCAAATCGCCCAAGGCTGGCTGGTCTACGAGATGACCGAAGACCCTTTCTACCTTGGGCTGGTGGGATTTCTGGGCTCGCTGCCTTTCATCCTTTTCACCCTGGTGGGAGGAGCCGTGGCCGACCGGGTGGACCGGCGCAAGCAGCTTCTGGCCTCCCAGTACATCCAGATGAGCAGCGCCTTTACGCTGACTGGATTGGTCTACTTCGACGTCATCGCTCTCTGGCACTTCCTGGTGCTGGTCTTCGTGGTGGGGACGGCCCAGGCCTTCGGCGGCCCCGCCTATCAGGCGCTGCTGCCCAATCTGGTCGACCGCCAAGACATGCCCAACGCCATCGCCATCAACTCCACCCAGTTCAACCTGGCCCGCATGGTGGGCCCCATGCTGGCCGGAATCCTGCTCGACCGGGTGGGGCCGACCCTGTGCTTCGCCTTTAACGGGCTCAGCTTCATCGCCGTCATCATCAGCCTCAACCTCATCCGGGTCTCTTTCACTCCCCGCAAGACCGGACGCTCGGTAATGGGCGACATCCGTCACGGACTCAGCTATCTCTTCGACAAGGCGGCGCTGTGGCAGCTCAGCCTGATGGGAGTGATCACTTCCTTCTGCGGCGTGCCCCTTCTCACCCAGTTGCCGGTCTTCGCGAAGGACATCTTTGCCGGCGACGCCCGCACCTACTCCTACATGATGACGGTCTCGGCGGCCGGCTCGGTCACGGGGGCCCTGATCTACGCCTCTTACTCGGAAATGAAGCGGCGCGGCCTGGTGACTCTCTTCCTGCAGCTCGTTTTCGCCGCCATCCTGGTGGGCTTCGCCTTTTCCCGCCTGCTGCCTCTCAGCTACGTGCTGCTCTTCTTGGGCGGCATGGCCATGCTGACCCTGATCGCCTCCATTAACGCCCTCATCCAGTTGGCCGTCGAGGACGAGATGCGGGGACGCGTGATGAGCGTCTTCATGCTCTCCTTTCGAGGGGGGATGCCGGCGGGCGACCTGGCTACAGGGTGGGTGGCCTCGCGCCTCTCCCCTCCCCTGGCCCTGGCCATCAACGCCGGCCTGCTGGCTACGGCGGCCTTGACCTTCCTGCTCTCGCGCAGCGAGGTCGAGAAGCTCTGAGCCGCCGCCCGCCGACCGGCGCGGATTCCAGGCGCCATGAGGCGTTGTGCTAAGATCACGCTTTGTTTATGAGCGACAACAAGGCTGATCACGACAAGAAACCGCTGGACTTCATCCGCGCCCGGGTGGAGAACGACCTGGCGGCGGGCAAGAACGACAAACGGGTGGCCACCCGCTTTCCTCCCGAGCCCAACGGCTACCTGCACATCGGCCACGCCAAGTCGATCGTCCTCAACTTCGGGGTGGCGCGGGAATACGACGGCACCTGCAACCTGCGCTTCGACGACACCAATCCGGCCAAGGAAGAGGTCGAGTACGAAGATTCCATCAAGGGCGACGTGCGCTGGCTGGGATACGACTGGCAAGAGCGTCTCTATCACGCCTCCGACTACTTCGACCGCCTCTACGACTACGCACTCGACCTGATCCGGGCGGGCAAGGCCTACGTAGACAGCCAAAGCGCCGAGGAGATCCGCCGCAACCGGGGCACCCTGACCGAACCGGGCACTCCCTCGCCTTACCGCGGGCGCACAGTGGAAGAGAACCTGGAGCTGTTCCAGGACATGAAGGACGGCAAGTACAAGGACGGAGAGCATGTGCTGAGGGCCAAGATCGACATGACTTCGCCCAATCTCAACATGCGCGATCCGGTAATCTACCGGATCCGCCACATGGCCCACCACCGCACCGGGGACAAGTGGTGCATCTATCCCATGTACGACTTCACCCACTGCCTTTCCGACGCCCTGGAGGGCATCACCCATTCTCTCTGCACCCTTGAGTTCGAAGACAACCGGGCCCTCTACGACTGGGTCCTCGACCAGGTGGAACTGCCCACGCCGGTGCGTCCCCAGCAGATCGAGTTCGCCCGCCTCAGCCTGACCTACACGATTCTCAGCAAGCGCAAGCTGCTGCAACTGGTGAAAGAAGGCAAGGTGGACGGCTGGGACGATCCGCGCATGCCCACCCTGAGCGGACTGCGGCGCCGCGGCTACACGCCTGAAGCCATCGTCGATTTCTGCGAACGCATCGGCGTGGCCAAGCGCGACGCCGTCATCGACGTGGCCCAGCTCGAGTACAGCATCCGCGACGACCTCAACAAGCGGGCCGACCGCTACCTGGGCGTCCTCGACCCCCTCAAGGTGGTGATCGAGAACTACTCCGAGGACAAAGAAGAGACCCTGACGGCCATCAACAACCCCGAGGACGAAAGCGCCGGAACCCGTCAGGTGCCCTTCTCACGCGAGATCTACATCGAGCGGGGAGACTTCATGGAAGATCCGCCCAAGAAGTTCTTCCGCCTGGCGCCGGGACGAGAAGTGCGCCTGCGCTACGCCTACTTCATCACCTGCAACCAGGTCATTAAAGACGATGAGGGCGAGATAGTGGAACTGCGGGCCACCTACGACCCGGAGACTCGGGGCGGCTCAGCCCCCGACGGACGGCGGGTGAAAGGGACGCTGCACTGGGTCTCCGCGGGCCACGCGCTGGATGCCGAGGTGCGCCTCTATGACCGCCTCTTCAACGACCCCCATCCGGGAAGCGGGGGACGCGACTTCCTGGACGACCTCAACCCCGACTCGCTGAGCTTGGCCCAAGCCAAGCTGGAACCCGCGCTGGCAGACCTCGAGCCGGGCCGAACCGTGCAGTTCGAACGGCTGGGGTATTTTTGCCTCGACCAGTGCAGCCAGGAAGCAGCCAAGCCCGTTTTCAACCGCACCGTCGCCCTGCGCGACACCTGGGCCAAGATCGAAAAACAGCGTCAGGCCAAAAAGCGCCGCTAGAAGAGAAGCAACAATCCCGCAACACTTGTCAGGCGGTTTGCCTTAGAACAAGACAAGCGGAAGCTTCGCGTCTACAATGATGCACACGACAATGGTTAAAGAATCACCGGCCAAGAAATCGAACTTCACCACCACCTTCCAGCGCCAGTTCATCAACGAGATGAAGATCTACAGCTTGCACAAAGGGTTCCAGGTCAACGAACTGATCGAAGTGGCTGTGCGCAGCTACATGAACCGCAACCCTGTCAAGAAGAGCCAGTACTGAGACGGACTTGCCGAGTCCCATGGGAGGCGCATCCCCGCGCCGATGGGCAGGAGGATGCGGTACGGCTCGCCGTTTTGTGCCTGGCCTGACAGTTCATAGAGGAATTAGCAGAGCGGTCGCTTGAAACTCCGGTGGGAATCGCCGCAAGGATGCGCCTCCCACCCGCCGACAATCGTCTCCACACACCAACTCCGCCGCCGGCTGAGTCGTCCCAAGCCGTCAATCCGTCCCTCGATCTTGCGGGCCGGTCTGAGGGGGGCAACCCACCTTGCAGAGAGCGACATGCCTCGTGGGAGCGAGAGGAGACAACCTGGTGGGAGGCGCATCCTTGCGGCGATGGAGGCGGCGTTGCGGGAGGGCGGCCAAGCCTGCCGGCGAGGATTCCGTCAAAAGCGCCGAACGGAGATAAAGCGGGCCAGCTCGCAGAGCATCCTGGCGCGGTCGCCCAGGAAAGACACCTCGGCCACGGCCTTCTCCACCAGTTCCTCGGCCATGCGGCGGCTTTCCTCGACGCCGTACAGTGACGGAAATGTGGCCTTGGCGGCGGCTTGGTCCTTGCCGGCCGACTTTCCCAGTTGCTGCCTGGAGCCTTCGACGTCGAGAATATCGTCCACGACTTGAAAGGCCAGTCCGATGTGGCGGCCGTAGGCTCCCAGGCGGCGCAGGTCTTCTTGGGAGGCTCCGCAAAGCAGCGCCGAGCATTCCACCGCGGCCGTGATCAGCGCGCCCGTCTTGGCGCTGTGGATGAGATGCAGGCGGTCGGCGTCGAATTCCTGTCCCTGGCTGGACATGTCTTCGACTTGCCCGGCGATCATTCCTCCCACGCTGCCGGTAGCCCGGCACAGGCGTCCCAGCACCTCCAGCACGCGGCGGACTTGCCGGGCGTCCTGGCAGGGAGTCTCGGAGACCACCTGCAAAGCCAGGTTGAGCAGCGCGTCCCCCGCCAGAATTGCCACCGCCTCGTCATAGCAGCGGTGCAGGGTGGGCTTTCCGCGGCGGAAGTCGTCGTCGTCCATGGCCGGCAGATCGTCGTGGATGAGGGAGAAGCAGTGAATCATCTCGAGTCCGCAGGCCAGAGGCAGGACTTGATGCATGGGCCCTTGCAGGGCCTCGGCCACGGTCACGGCCAGCACCGGCCGCAGCCTCTTTCCGCCGGCGAACATGGCGTAGCGCATGGCCTCGTGGATAACGGCGGGGGGCTGCTCGGGAGGCGGCAAGAACTCGTCCAGACGCCGGTCGATGATCTCGGCCTGGGCTTTCATGTAGGCCGGGAAGTCCGCCGAGGGCGACTGCCGGCCGCCCTGCTCGGTTGAAGGCGAGGAACTCACGAATCCTCCTCTTCGGGCGCATCGAAAGGCTCTTCCACGTCCTTGCCTCCCTTGCGCAGCAGGATTTCCACCTTGCGCTCGGCTTCATCCAGCTTCTCGCCGCAGAACTGGGAGATCTTGATGCCTTCTTCGAAAAGCTTCAAGGACTCCTCCAGCGAGGCCTCTCCTTTTTCCAGTTCGCCGACGATCTCCTCGAGGCGGCCCAGAGCCTCTTCAAACTGCTTATACTTCATCGTCTTCGATCCTTTCCGCAAGGAAACGCCCCCGCGCCACCCGGATGTGCAGCCGTTCTCCCGGCGGCGCGTCCTGGGGAGCGCGCACCACCTTGTGGTCGGGCCGCTGGACGATAGCGTATCCCCGCTCCAGCACGGCCTGGGGAGAGAAGGCGTTGAGCTGGGACTGCAGGCTCGACAGGCGGGTGTGGCGGGCCCTTGTGAGATGTCTCATCTCGCGCGACAGCGAACGCCTCAACTGGCCGGTGCGCTGATGCAGCAGCGGCAGCCGGGGGGGCAGCGTCTTGCCCAGCCGCGCCCCCAGCTCATCGAGCCTCTGCGAGTAGTAGCGCAGGGAACCTTCCGCATCGACGAAGGTGCGGTTGGAGGCCAGCGCATGCAGTCTGTGGCGTTCCCTTTGGATTTTGAGGGAGACGGCGTGGCGCAGGCGGCGACGGCCTTGGGCCAGCCGCTGCTGCAGTTCGTCGCGGGCGGCGGAGACGATTTCAGCGGCCGCCGAAGGTGTGGGAGCTCGCAGGTCGGCCACGAAATCGGCCAGTGTGAAGTCGATTTCGTGCCCCACCGCCGAGATAACGGGGACCCGGCAGGCGAAGATGGCGCGCGCCACTCCCTCGTCGTTGAACTCCCACAGGTCTTCGCTGGAGCCTCCCCCGCGGGCCACGATGATGACGTCGAGATCGTCGCGCTGCCCCAGCTTTCGTACCGCTGCGGCGATCTCCTGCCCGGCCCCGCTGCCCTGCACGCGGGCCGGATGGATGAGCACATCCAGCCGGTCATTGCGTCGTTTGAGGACATTGAGGACGTCGCGGACCGCGGCTCCGGCGGGCGAGGTGACCAGGCCGATCTTGGAAGGCAGCAGAGGGAGCGGTTTCTTCCGCTCGGCGTCGAAAAGGCCCTCGGCCTGGAGGCGCCGCTTGAGTTGTTCGAAGGCCACTTGGCGGGCTCCGTCGCCCAAGGGTTCCATGAACTGCACGATCAACTGCACGTCGCCCCGGGGAGGGTAGACGGAAAGACTCCCCCGCGCCACCACTTCCATCCCGTTCTCAGGACGGAACTTGAGGTAGCGGGCCTGCATGCGGAAGCAGGCGCAGCGCAGTCGTCCTTCTTCATCCTTGAGGGCGAAATAGTAGTGCCCGGAAGGGGGGGCCGCGAAGTCGCGGATCTCGCCTTGAACCCAGATGTCGCGGTAATCGCTTTCCAGCCGATCGCGCAGATCGGCCATCAATTCGCCCACCTTGACGATGCGGCGGCCGGACTGAAAGCGGAATCCTTGCTGAGACATGCGGTTTCTCGTGACGGCTGCCCTCATCCCCGGCTACTTGGGTTCAATGACCAGATTCAAGCGCTCATCCACCTCGACTTTGAAGTCCTCGGGCAGCAGGGTGGTAGCGCTGTATTCGACGATGATGGCCGGCCCCTCGATACGGGTGCCTGCTTTGAGGCGATGGCGCAAGAAGACCTGTGTCGACACGTCTCGGCTCTCGATGCGCACTTGGTTTTTCTGAACCATCGACTCGGCTTCGGGTTTCTCCCCTTCTCTTTGGTGTCGGACGGCCGGCAGCGGGGCGGAGGCGCCGGCGGCCCGCACCCGCAAGGTAACGATTTCGACTTGCAAGCCGGGATTCCCATAGCCGTAGAGTTGCTCGTGCATCTGGTGGAAGCGTTCCAGGTAGCTGTCGCTGTAGGGAATGTTGATCTCGTAAGACTGTCCCGGATAGCGCAGGTCGAGGCTGCGCTCCAGGCGCCGCTCTTCTTCGGCGAAGCCTTCATTGCTGAGGTGAGCGTTGACCTGCGCCTCCAGCTCTTCGAAGGCCTGCTCGAGCTGGGTCTGGGTGTTGTCGTCATCGCTGGCCAGCAACACCGTACGGGCCGTGTCCTTGACCACCTCGGCGTGGAGGATTCCGGCCGCCGAAAGCAGACCGGGGTCGGCGGGAATCAACACGCGGGGAATGCCCAGAGCCCGCGCCAGACGGCAGGCATGCAATCCGCCCGACCCCCCGAAGCTGACCAGGGTGAAGTCGCGCGTGTCGTAGCCTTTCTGCAGGGAGATGACGCGCAAAGCGTTTTCCATTTGTGTGTCGGCGATGGCCAGCACCCCTTCGGCCACTTCTTCCGGAGAAAGGTCCTGCTGGCTGGCATCCTTGACTTGCCCGGCTAAGCCTTCCATGACGGGGCGCACCAGGTCGGGACGCAGTTGCATTTCGCCACCCAGGAAGAAATCGGGAGGCAGGTGTCCCAGCAGGACGTGGGCGTCGGTGACGGTGACCTGCTGGCCCTTTTTGCCATAGGCCACCGGCCCGGGATCGGCTCCCGCGCTCTCCGGTCCGACCCGCAGCAAGCCGCCATCGTCCACCGAGGCGATGGAGCCTCCGCCGGCGCCGATGGTGTGGATGTCGATCATCTGCACGGGAATGGGAAGGTGGTTGATTTCGCCTTCATTGGTGGTGACGATCTTGCCGTCCACCAGGCAGACGTCGGTCGAGGTTCCGCCCATATCGAAGGTGATAATGCGGTCGAAACCCGCCTCGCGGGCCGCCTTGAAGGCTCCCACCACGCCTCCGGCAGGACCCGACAGCAAGGTGCGGATGGGCTCTCCCCGCGCCACTTCGCCCGAAATGGCGCCGCCGTTGGACTGCATCACGCTCAGCTTGCCCGCGTCCAGCAGCGGATGTTTGCCCAGGGCCGCCAGATAGCGGTTCATGGTGGGGGTCAAGTAAGCGTTGACGACCACGGCCGAGGTCCGTTCGAACTCGCGGAACTCGGGATGGATCTTGTGGGAAAGGGAAACCGGCAGGCCCATCTTGCTCAATTCCTGGCCGATGCGCTCTTCCGCCTCAGGATCCAGATAGCTGTAGAGCAGAGACACCGCTACCGCTTCGGGCTTGAGCTGGCCCATCTTGTTGTTGAGCCAGTCCAGATTCTTGCCCTCCAAGGCCGCCAACTGCGAGCCTCCGGGAAGGCTTCGCTGACGAATGCCCACCCGCAGTTCGCGCGGGACCAGCGGCTCGGGCTTGGAAGCCTCGAAGCTGTAGAGACCGGGACGGTTCTGGCGTCCGATCTCGAGCACGTCCTCGAATCCCTGATTGGTGACCAGCGCGGTGCGGGCGCCTTTGCGCTCCAACAGGGCGTTGGTGGCTACCGTCGATCCGTGGCGCACCAAAAAGGCCTCCGGCTGGTGCTGGGCCAGGATGCGCTTGAGGCCTTCTAAAACAGCCTGCTCGGGCTGAGCGGGGGTCGAGGGCAGCTTGAAGGTCTCGACTCTGTCCTCGGTCAGGACCACGAAGTCGGTGAAGGTTCCGCCGGTGTCAATTCCTATTCGCAGCATATATTCTCAAAAGGAGTACCATACACGAGCCGGCTCAAGGGGAGCAACACTCCAGCGGCACCTGCTTGCAGACCAGCCCAGGTCCCGGCGGCTTGGCCGAAATCGGGTATCCTTGGAAGGAGCGAAGCGTTCACCATGAGGCGCAAACAACTCCTGCAGAAGATCTACTGGGTTTCGGCCTTCCTGGCCGTCTCCATCCTGGTGTACCTGGTCAGCATTATCTTCCTCAATCCCTCCTCGGTGGGCAATCCCCAGTTTGGACGCAACATCAATCTGTGGGCCGTCATCTGGACAGCCAACTTCATTATCCTCTTCGTGCTGGGATTCATCCTGGCGCGGGACTTGATCAAGCTGCTCTTCGAGTTTCAGCAGGGCGAGAGCGGCAGCCGAATCAAAGCCAAGCTGGTGGGATCGTTCATCATCATTTCGCTTTTCCCGGCCTTGATCATGTCTTTTCTGGCCCTGGGACTGATCAACCGCACGCTCGACCAATGGTTCAAGTCGCCCTCCCGTCAATTGCTCGACTCGGCCCGCCAGATGGAGGAGAACTTCTATGAGATGCACCGCCGCACCGCCTTGCGCCGGCTGCGCGAGAACGCTGTCGAGGGCGGAGCGATCAGTCCTCAGGAGGCCGAGCGGCTGCTGCAAGGACGGGAGGCCCCGGAAGGCTTCCGCGGACTTCTGCTGCTGGACGCTCAAGGCCGGTTGCTGGATGACGCCGGCAACTGGGCCACCCCCCAGCTCCCCGACCAAGCCCTGGCAACGGTCCGCCTGGGGCTGGAGGAGGCCGCCTCGCAAGGGGACTTCTACATCCGCCGCAAGAGCGAGCCGGAAGATCCGGGTCTGGGAGAAAGCGCCACTCACGACTTCGGCTTCGCAGCCATCCCGCTGAGAGATCCGCAGGGGGCCCTGAGGGGGCTGTTGGCGGCACGTTTCGTCCTCGACGACTCCACCCAGTTCCACCGCATCGGAATCGAGGAGGCCTTTTCGGCCCAGCAACTGATCGAGCAGGACGAGCGCACCCTGCGGCTGACCTATTTCTCGGTCATCGGCGTCACCACGCTGGCGGTCATCTTCGGCTTCGTGTGGCTGGCCACCTTCATCGCCCGCCGCATCACCTATCCGATCGAGGCTTTGGCACTGGGTTCGCGGCAATTGGCCGAAGGCAACCTCGATCATCGTGTCGAGGTGGAGGCCGTCGATGAATTGGGAGTGCTGGTGCGCTCCTTTAACAGCATGGCCGAGGACATCCGCCAGAGCCGGGCCGAGTTGGAGAAGGCCAACGCCGAACTGGTGGCCTCTAACCGCGAGATCGACAAGCGGCGTCTCTACATCGAAACCATCGTCCAGAACATCGCCACCGGCGTGGTCAGCATCGACCGCGGCCACGTGGTGCGTTCGGTCAACGAGGCGGCGCTGAAGATGTTCGGAAAGACCCGCCACGAGATCATTGACAAGAAGGTGGAGGACTTCTCGGATCGCGCCTTCTACCTCGACTTCCTCAGCTTGGTGAAGCGGACCGAACTGTATGGAACCTTCCGGCGCGAGCTGACCATTCAGCCCGGCGACCGCAAACGCTACATCGCAGCGACCATGACGCTCAGCCGCGCTCCGGAAAGCGAGGAGATGGAGTTCTTGGTGGTGCTCGACGACTTGACCGAGCTGATCAGGGCCGAGAAGTTCGCCGCCTGGCAGGAAGTGGCCCGCCGCATGGCTCACGAAATCAAGAATCCTCTTACGCCCATCCAGCTTCAGGCCCAACGGCTGGAACGCCGCTTCCGCCGTCTGCAGGAGCGGCAGGGATCGAAAGAGGAATTGAGCCGCTTCGGAACGGTGGTCAAGGACGCCACCGAGATCATCGTCTCCGAGGCCGAGATCCTGCGCCAGTTGATACAGGAATTCTCCCGCTTTGCCCGGCTTCCCTCACATCAGCCGCGCAAAATCGAAGTCCACCAGGTCATCGAACGCACCTTGAGCCTCTACGACGGGCGCCTGCAGGACATCGAAATCGAAAAGCGCTTTGACCAGGACTTGGATACGGCGCAGGCCGACCCTCAACAGCTTGAGCGCGTGCTGGTCAACCTGATCGACAATTCTCTCGACTCGCTGGCTGAGGCCGAGACCCAGCGGCGGCTGTTAATCGCCACCCAAGTCCATCCCAAGCGCCGATCCTGGCGCCTCCGCATCAGCGACAGCGGGGTCGGCATCCCCCCCGAAGACTACGACCGTCTCTTCCTGCCCTACTTCTCGACCAAGAGGAAGGGGACGGGACTGGGACTGGCCATCGTACGCCAGATCATCGAGGAGCACGGCGGCTCCATCCGGGCCGAACCCAACCGTCCTCAGGGCGTCAGCTTCATCCTGGAGATGCCGCTGGGCGACCTGGGGTCGAACTCGCACTGAGCAAAGGCCAACTCACAAGTTTTTGAGGGTCGTGGCAGGGATGCCCTTCCCACAAGCTATAATCGAAGGGTAATGAGCAGCGGCACGGCCTTTCAGACGGAAACGAAGCGGGGACGCATCCTGGTGGTGGACGACGAAAAGAACGTCTGCCGCTCCCTGCAGGCCGTGTTGGAGGACGAGGAATACGAGGTCGAGACGGTGGCTTCAGGCGAAGACTGCCTGAAGGCGCTGGAGAAGGGCAGCTTCGAAGCCGTCTTCCTGGACATTTGGCTGCCCGGCCAGGACGGTCTCGAGATCCTCAAGGAGATCAGGCTGCGCAGGCCGCGCCAGGTGGTCATCATGATCTCGGGACACGGCACCATCGAGTCGGCCGTCCGCTCCACCAAGCTGGGCGCTTACGACTTCATCGAAAAGCCGCTCTCGCTGGACAAGGTCATGCTGGTGCTGGAGAACGCCCTGCGCCTGCGCCGCCTGGAGGAAGAGAACCGCTCCCTCAAAGACTGGGTGCGCCAGGAAACCACCATGGTGGGCGATTCGGTCCCCATGCGGGCCCTGCGCCAGCAGCTCGAGTATGCGGCCCCCACCGAGGGGCGCGTCCTCATCTATGGAGAGAACGGAACCGGCAAAGAGTTGGTGGCGCGCCTGCTGCACCTGCACAGCAAGCGTAGCGAGCGGGCCTTCGTGGAGGTCAACTGCGCCGCCATTCCCGAGGACCTGATCGAAGCCGAACTCTTCGGCAGCGCCAAAGGAGCCTACACCGGGGCCAGCGAGAACCGGGAAGGCAAGTTCGCCTCAGCCCATCGGGGCACCCTCTTCCTCGATGAAGTCGGCGACATGAGCCTGAAGAGCCAGGCCAAGGTGCTGCGGGTCCTGGAAGAGCAGCGCTTTTATCCGGTGGGAGCCAACCAGGCGGTGGACGTCGACGTCAGAGTGATCGCCGCCACCAACAAGGACCTGGAAGCACAGATCCAAGAAGGGGATTTTCGCGAGGATCTCTTCTTCCGCCTCAACGTCATACCCTTCGAGGTCCCCCCCCTGCGCCAGCGTCGGGAAGACATCCCGGCCCTCTTTTCCTACTTCCTGGACCGCTTTGCCCGCCATTACGGACAGCAATCCAAGAAGATCAGCCCTGAGGCGCTGGAGCGCCTGCAGGACTACCATTGGCCCGGAAACGTGCGCGAACTGAAAAACATGGCGGAGCGCTGGGCTATTATGATTCCCGGCCATGAAGTGACGCTCTCGGACCTGCCCCGCAGCATCCGCCGGGCCCCCAGCCGGTCCTCCGGCGATGGACCCGCCAACTTCCAGGAGGCGCGGGAGGACTTCGAGCGCCGCTTCATCCTGGAAAAGCTGGAAGAGAACGACAACAACGTGTCGCGCACCGCCGCCGCCATCGGCATGGAGAGAACCCACTTGCACCGCAAGCTCAAATCGCTGGGCATCCGCGACTGAGCATCGCTGAAGGAACCCCGTGAGCCGTCCCCAGCAACCTCCGCCGGCCTTCGACCTCTTTCAGGACGAGATCCGCGAATTTCTCGATTACCTCCGCTACCAGCGCGACTGTTCGCCCAGCACCTGGAAGGCTTACCAGGGAGACCTGGGAGAATTCACAGCCTACCTGTCCCGCGGCGGACGCGACACCTCGGCCCGCCTGCAGGACATCGGACACATCTCCATCCGCGAATTCCTGGGGCATCTCTACGACAAGGGCAACAGCAAGTCCTCCGCGGCCCGCAAGCTGGCCGCCATCAAGTCCTTCTTCCGCTATCTTCACCGGCAGGGAAAGGTCGACTCCAATCCCGCCCGCTTGGTCAAGACCCCCAAGCTGCCGCAAAGGAACCCCCGAGTGCTGACGCCGCGCCAGGTGGAGAGCATCCTTCAGCTCCCCGATACCTCCAAGGCGCTGGGCCGGCGCGACAAGGCCTGGATGGAACTGCTCTACGCGGGCGGACTGAGGGTCAGCGAGCTGGTGGGCATCGACGTCTCGGACATCTCCTTCAGCCAGCGCCTCATCCGCGTGCTGGGCAAAGGGCGGCGCGAGCGCATGGTGCCTTTCGGAGAACCGGCGCTGGAAGCCATCGACGACTACCTCCCGGCCCGCCTGGGCCTGCTGCGGGGCAACCGAAGCGGACGCGACCTGGACGCCCTCTTCCTCAACCATCGCGGGGGACGCTTGAGCGTCCGCTCCATTCAGATCAAGCTCAAGGACTATGTGCGCCGGGGCGCCCTGGCGCTCAGCGTCCACCCTCATATCTTGCGCCACTCCTTCGCCACCCACCTGCTCAACAACGGAGCCGACCTGCGCAGCGTGCAGGAACTGCTGGGGCACCAGAGCCTTTCCACCACTCAGCGCTATACCCACCTGACGCTGGCCGAGTTGCAGAAGACCTACCGCAACTCTCACCCCAAAGCCCGCAAAAAAGAATAAGGTCGCCGGGAGGGAAAAACGACTTTTTTCGCGAACCGGAGCGCCTACAAGTGAGGTTTGAAAGAAGTCGTTTTTCCCTCCCGGGCGACCCGAGTATTGGGGTTTTATGCCACAATGTGCGGCCATGGCATGGCACCGCATTTCAGAGCTGTTGAGCGGCCAGGTGGAACCCGGCCGTGAAGTGACCGTCAAGGGTTGGATCAAGACCCGCCGCGACTCTAAGGCGGGATTCTCTTTCCTGCACCTGCAGGACGGCACCTGCTTCGATCCCATTCAGGTGGTGGCCGACGGCGACCTGGCCAACTACAAGGACGAGGTTTTGCACCTGACCACGCACTGCGCCATCGCGGCCACCGGCAAGCTGGTGGAATCGAAAGGAAAAGGGCAGGCTTACGAGATCCAGGCCGAGTCGGTGGAAGTGCTGGGATGGGTGGACGATCCCGAAACCTATCCCGTCCAGCCCAAGCGCCACAGCTTCGAGTATCTGCGCGAAGTGGCCCACCTGCGTCCGCGCACCAATACTTTCGGCGCCGTGGCCCGGGTGCGCCATTGCCTGGCCCAGGCCATCCACCGCTTCTTTGACGAGCGCGGCTTTTACTGGATCCACACGCCCATCATCACCGCCGCAGACGCCGAGGGCGCCGGAGAACTCTTCCGCGTCTCGACCCTCGACCTTCTCAACCTGCCCCGCAACCAAAAAGGCGGCATCGACTTCGCTGAGGACTTCTTCGGACGCGAAACCTACCTGACGGTGTCAGGACAGCTCAATGTCGAAACCTATTGCCAGGCCCTGACCCGCGTCTACACCTTCGGGCCCACCTTCAGAGCCGAGAACTCCAACACCAGCCGCCATCTGGCCGAGTTCTGGATGATCGAGCCCGAGATCGCCTTCGCCCACCTCAACGACAACGCCGATCTGGCCGAGGACTTCCTCAAGTACATCCTCAAAGCCCTGTTGGAAGAGCGCTCCGACGACATGGAGTTCTTCAACAAGTGGGTCCACAAAGGCGTGACCGAACGCACCCGCAAGCTGGTCGACTCGAGCTTCACCCGCATGGACTACACGGAGGCCGTCTCCATTCTGGAGAAGGCCAAGCACGTCAAGTTCGAGTTCCCGGTCCGCTGGGGAATGGACCTGCAAAGCGAGCACGAGCGCTTCCTGACCGAGCAGCACGTCAAAGGCCCGGTGGTGGTGGTCAATTACCCCAAGGACATCAAGGCCTTCTACATGCGTATGAACGACGACGGCAAGACCGTGGCCGCCATGGACGTGCTGGCTCCCGGCATGGGCGAAATCATCGGCGGAAGCCAGCGCGAGGAGCGGCTGGAAGTCCTCGATCAGCGAATGGAGGAGATGGACATCGAGAAGGACGCCTACTGGTGGTACCGCGACCTGCGACGCTACGGAACCGTCCCCCACGCGGGCTTCGGTCTGGGCTTCGAACGAACCGTCTGCTACGCCACCGGACTCTCCAACATCCGCGACGCCATTCCCTTCCCCCGTACTCCCAAGCACGCCGACTTCTGAGAGGGGCGGGCCCGGAGCTACTGCTGTCTCTCTTCCAGAAGCTGGATGAGGAAGTCGGAGGCCTTTTGGCTGCCGATTATTCCCAGCATGCGTATCATGGCGCGGCGCAGCTCAGGGTCCTGCTCGCCCTTGGCCAATTCGATCAGGGCCTCGTCGTCCTGCAGAATCATCAAGGCTTGCAAGACGGCTTCCTTGACCTGCTTGGAATCGTCGGAGCGGTAGAGTTCCAGCAGCACTGCGCTGTTGTCACCCATCATGCCCACCCGCTGAATGGCGGCCATGCGCAAGTCCGGGTCCTGCTCCTGGCGGGCCACACGCAGAATGTCTTCGTAGCGTCCCGCCACGAAAAGCGCCTCCAGCAGAGCTGATCGGAGCCGCTTGTCGGACTCCTGCCCATACATCTGGGCTAATTCCTCGCCGGCGCCCAGCACGCCGAGCTGGTGGATGGCGACCCGCCGCAGGTCAGGGTCGGATTCCTCCCTCACCGCCCGCAGCAAACGCTCTTTGCGCCCAGCCAGCATGAAGCTCTGCAGAATCTGCCGCTTGGCCTGCTTGCCGGGGTCGGAGGCATAGATTTCTTCCAGCACCTGCATGCCTTCTTCTCCCCCGAACAGCCCCAGGTAATGCAGGGCCTGCTGCTGCAGTTCGGGATCTTGGGCGTTGCGGGCGGTATCGGCCACGACAGCGCCGGCCTCAGCCTCTCCCGATTGGGCCAGCACGAAAAGAGCCCGCCGCTTGACGGCGCTGGAAGCATCGCTGGAGAGGATCTTCTTCACCTGCGGCAAGGCTTTTTCGGGATCGGCCTGCATCAGACTGTCGAGGATAGCCAGCCGCAACTCGTCCTTCTCGCTCAAATTGCTGCGAGCGGCCGGTGAGATTGTCTCGCTCCGGCTCGCCGAGACGCCCGATGCGGCTCCAGACCCCACGCCCCCTGAGGACGATCGGCCGACACCGGCCCCGACGCCCACGCCGAAAGCAGGCACCGAGCCACGCACAGAGCCGCGCAGCCTCCGGCCGTCGGAACGCCACTGGCTCTCGGGATACTGCTGGAGAAGGCGCTCCAGGGCTTCTAAGGCCTCGGCCTCACGTCCTTGGCGGCTGAGCGAGTAGGCCAGCCAGTAGAGGGCCCCGTCGGGACGATAGTCGCCGCGTTCCACCACCTGAGAGAAACTCCGGGCAGCTTCTTCGAACCGGTCGCCTTCAATATGGCGCCGTCCCTGCGCGTAAAGATTCTGAGATTCCGCTGAAGCGCCCTCCTGGGAAGAATAGCGCTCCAGTGCCGCGCGGGGCTCAGCGGGCCCCGCGGCGGCCATTCCCGTCAGCATGGCTATCAGGAGCATCAAAACAGGTATTCGTACTTTCATTTTCTTCAACCTCCGTTATTTCCAGGCGGGGGGGCACAGCCCTTTCGCTTAAGCAGCCCTTTGTGCAGCAGCTCACAGACTGCGCCGGGCGCGGCTGCGGGCCGCCTCGATCTGTTGTTGGCGGACGCGGTTCTCCAGGACCTGGATGCGCATGGGCAGCCCGGCCTCTTTGAGGCGCTGCTGCAGGGCCTCGATCTCCTCCGCCGTCCAGGTCGTGGGACCGTTGGCGATATCCAGCAGGAAGCGCTGGAGCTGCTCCAGGGTCTCCACCAGGGCCGGGTCGCCGGTCCGCTCGGCGGCACGGCGGTAGAGCCAACCGTCGGCGGCCATTTCCGAGGCCTGGCGTCTCTCCAGCTCCATTCGGGTGCCGTCCTCAGGCGCGACGTTGCCCACCTCGACCAGCAGGAAATGAGCCTGCTGCAGATGCTGGCCCACCTCCAACAGCAGCACCTGCTGCCCGGCGGCGGAAATCGCGGGGTCCGGCCCCTGTGCAGCGTCCCAATAGCGCCCGCTCAAGAACGCCGCCACCAGCAGCAAGGCCAAGGTTGGGGCCCACACCAGCCGGGGCGGACGCCAGTGGATCAGGGAATTCCACCAGGAGCCTTCTCCGAGGCGGGGCCGCAGGCGCCGATACACCTGAGCGCCGTAATCCTCGGGGCGCCGGGGAGCCTGAAAGGCGTCCACCTGGCGCAGGAGCGACTGCAACCCGGCCAGGCGCTTGCGGCACTCTTTGCATTGGCCCAGATGCTCCTCCAGGGACGGGTCGTCCCCTTCTCCATAGTAGTGCTCCAGCAAGCCCTCTTCGCTGATGTGATTCATGACAGTCCTCCTGCGTAGCTCCGCAACCTCCCGCGCAGTTTTTGTACGGCTCTGAAAACGGCGTGTTTGGCGGCGCTTTTTCCCACGCCCAGCCGGTCAGCGATCTCGCTGCTGGACAGGCCCTCAAAATGGCGCAGCACGAAGGCGGCCCGCTCTTGCGGTGTCAGAAGGCCGAGGGCCTTCTTGACCCGGTCGGAGGCTTCTTGACTGAGCAGCACCTGCTCCGCCGAGGGCCGCCCGCTTTCCCACTCTTGATGCCTTCCAGCGAGATGTTCCTCGGGCTCCTGCCGGCCGTCCACATGACGGCGACGACGGCGCAGCAGGTCGTAGGCGCAGTTGACGGCGATGCGGTGCAGCCAAGTCGAGAAACGGCTGCGCGACTGAAAGCGCTTGAGCTTTCGGTGCACCTTCAGAAACGTCTCCTGCACGACCTCCTCAGCGTCGTATTCGTTGCCGGTTATCCGGTAGGCCAGTACGAAAACCCTGCGGCTGTGGCGCTCCACCAAATCGCGGAAGGCGTCTTGATCGCCGCTGCGGGCCAAGTCGACGGCCGCCGTGTCGATCGCTTCCATTCAGTCCTTGAGACGCATGAAGGTTGATGCGGTTAGGTTCAATATCGGAGAATTCCATTTCTCGGGCAAGGTTCCGAGGGCTCCAAAGAGGCCTTTTCCGCCGCGTCGCGATCTTTTTCGCATTTTTACGGAAAAGGGGGCTTACAAATGGGCCGGAGTTGTTATACTCCGCATTGTCGGGACCACGCGAGAGGATTCCGCCATGGCCCTACGGGTTAAGAGGAGGGCCGCCCTGGACGCGGAGATCCACCCCCCATGCGAGCGCACGGGATATCGAACGGATGATTTTGGAGGTATTGATGTCTTCTGCCGGAAAGCGCACTGTCCTAATCGTCCTGCTGTCCGCATGGGCTGGGATGTCGGCCGTGACTGCCCAGAGCCCCACCCCGCCCACCGTTTTCATCACAGGGGAGCAAGGGGGCAATAGCGAAGGCACGGCCGAGAATCCTTTCAATGGCGCGGGCATACAGTTGGGACTCGACCTGGTTGATCCCGATCCCACCAATTACGCTTTCAGCGGCTGGACCAGCACCAGAACCGGCAACTTCTGCAGCATGCGCCAAAATCGGTTTTTTGAGGCTCAGTCGCGGGCGCCCATCCTGATCCACCCCGCGGTTGAATCGGGTATCGCTCAGATTACCGTGAGCGTGACGGTGACCGAGTTCCTCCATGAACCGGTTACGGTCATGCGCACCTTTTTCGTGGAGCCCAGCCCCTTCGGCTGCGGCAACCCGGTGCCGTCCTCGGCCCCCCGCAACGTGGAGTTGAGTATTGACCGCAGCCACGTGCAGTTGGGAGAGACTGTCATGCTGACTGGAGAAGCCGAGGACAGCGGCAACAATCCCCTGGTTTTTCGTTTCTTCGCCGACACCAATGCCTTTCCAATAAGCAGCGGTCAACTGCTCAGCCAGCAGACCGTCGCCGGCTGCCAATTCGGCTGCGCGGCCTCGCTGCCTTTCCAGGCCGCTGATTTCCCCTCGCTGCATTTTCTCTCCGTCGAGGTCAGCGACGGTGAGAGCACCGTGAAAAGCGACAAGGCGGCTCTCCGCAGCAGCGTACAGGGACCCCCTCAGGTCATCCCCTTCAATCCCGATCCTTCGCCTCAAATGTGCCAATGCGGCGAGGTGTTCGTGACCGTTGACGCGGGCCCGACGGCCATCGAGGTGGTGGGAGGTCTGGATCAACTCCTGGAAGGCGAGGCCTCAGGTCCGGCGGTGGGAGGAACCGTAGTGCCCGGCAGCTTCCGCTGGCGAATCGTGGACGGCGGCGGACTCATGGGGCTTTCCCTGGCCGACAGCAACTTCGTGACGGCGACCCTGATGACCCCGGACATCGACGTCGACACCCGCGTCGAACTCGAGCTGGAAGCCGTCTTCAGCGACTGCCCCTGCACCGATACCCTCTTCGTGGACGTTCTGGCCAATCCGACTCCCGAAGCTGACCTTGCCATCGAGCATACGGACGGTCCGGTCACCGTCCCCACCGAGGTCGACTTCAATCTTGAACTCACCGTCACCAACCAGGGGCCGGGAGAGGCCCAAGGGGTCATCCTGACCGATCTGCTTCCTCAAGGTGCCGTCTTTGCCGGCGCCACCCCTTCACAGGGCGCCTGCCAAGAGCAAGACGGCCAGTTGGAATGCGAATTGGGCGACCTGGAAGCGGACGCCATGGCCACCGTGCAGGTGACTCTGCGGGGACAACAGGCCGACGCGTTCGAGAACGTGGCCTACGTTTTCGCTGAGTCTTTCGACTCCAATATCCTCAATGACTCAAGTACTTTCGACACTGCCGTGCTCAGTTCGCCGCTGGTCGAGAACCTCTTCTTTGCCCAGTTTGGAGACGGGGGCGGCCTGAGCAGCCAAATCTTGCTGGTCAACCCTGATCCCGATGAAACGGCCGTTGCGTTGGTGCAGCTTCGCGACGGCGGCGGCCAGCCGCTGCAGGTCGACCTCAACGGCGTCAACATCAATGGAGAGCTTTTTGTGGAGGTGCCCCCGCGGGGGATCCGCGTCTTGCGGACCGACGGAGTGGGGCCGCTTCAAACCGGCTCGGCCACCGTCGTCTCCAGCTTGCCGCTTGGCGGAGTGGTGATCTTCAGCGGATCCTTCGGAGTCGCCGGCGTGCCCAACAGCGCGGAGCTCAGCCAAGGCTTCACGGCTCCAGTCGAGATCATTACCGCCGAGGGAGTCAACACCGGCCTTGCCTTTCAGAACCTGGACGAGCTGCAAAGCGCGAGCATCACATTGACCCTGACCGATGAGGACGGCGCGGAATTAGCGGTCACTAATCCCGGCCCCAGTGTGGCAGCGCTGGGCCAACTGGCTCGAAACCTGCCGGAATTCAACTGGACGCCGGAGATCGACTTCAGCAACTTCCGGGGACTGGTCAAGGCCACCTCGGACGGCAACATCGCAGCCACCGTCATCCAGACCCGACCCGGAGAGTTCGCTACGCTGCCGGTGATTCCCAACATCGCCGCAGCCGCCTCCCTGATGCCCTTCGTCAAGGTGCCGGCCGCCCAACAGGCCGGCGACGGCTCCCTTTTCTTCGCCCAATTCGGGGACGGCATGGGCCTGTTCAGCCAGATCATCCTGGTCAACCGCGAAGACCAGGAGGCCGAGACTGTGCAGGTCTCGCTGCGCAACGACGACGGCGACCTGCTGACCGTCGATCTCAACCAGCAGATCTTCGGCGGCGAAGTCTCCACCACGGTCCCGGCCGGAGGCATGCGCGTCCTGCAAACCGACAGCGATGGCGACTTGTCGGTGGGCTCGGTGCGGGTGGCTTCGGACCGCGACCTGGCCGGCGTGATCCTCTTTGGAGGACCGCAGGGAGTCGCAGGAGTGGGCAGCAGCGCCTCCCTTGAGGACGGCTTCTTAGCACCCATCGAGACCAGCGGCAACAACGGCGTGCTGACCGTCAACACGGGACTGGCCATTGCCAACCTCAGCGACGGGCAGACCACCGTGACTCTGCAACTGCTCAATGCTGACGGACAATCGGTGGCATCAGCCGACTTGATCCTTCAGGCCGGAGGACACCGAGCCCTTTTCGTCAACCAAGTCGAATGGACCAACCCGATCGACTTCGACTCCTTCACGGGCAGCATCCGGGTGACCTCGGCTGCGGCTATCGCGGCCACGGTCATTCAGCAGCGTCCCGGCCAGTTCGCGACCTTGCCGGTCATTCCGCAGCCCTAAAGCAATCGCTGGGAGGCGCAGTATATTGCGCCTTCCACGCCCTAGCCGGCGTGCACTTTGACCCGTTCTCCGATGCTGTTGAGCATTCCCCGCAAGCGGTCGTAGTCGGGATGGCGAACGCGCACCCAGGCGTTGGCCATGTAACCGGCTTCCACCGGCTGGGTGGGGGTGCCGGGGGAAGGCAGGTGGGCGTCGATGATCCACTCGTTGATGGACTCCAGGTAATCCGTCCCGCTATAACCGCGGATGATGCCGTCGCGGTCGGGCCGCAGGGCGATCATTCCCGCCGAAAAGCGCCGGGAGGGCCGTTGCGAGGGCCGTTGGTGGACGATGGCCACGCCCCATTCCTTGTAGAGATCGAATTCGTTGGCGGCGCAATAGAGATCCCAAGCCCCTACCCCGGGAGGCCGGCAGCCGATCTCGGAGAACTTGAGGCCCTTTGAGCCGAAAAACCATTCCATGTGGGTGGCCGAGGTTCCGATGCCCAGCGCCTCGATGACGGTACGGGCCATCTTGCGCACCTCCTGGTAGCCCTCGCTTTCGATGCGGTTGGTGGTGATGATCTGAGGGGAGATCCAGCGGGTGCGCATAGCCTCCAGGACGTTGGGGTAGTAGTGGCAGGCGAACTCATGCACCACCTGACCCTTGATGGTCAGGGTGTCGAGAAAGCCTTCATGCCCGTCCACGAATTCTTCCAAAGCGGCCTGGTAGCCTTGAGAGATTCCGCTGGAGCTGATGGCAGCCTCGAGTTCTTCCTCATTGTGGACTTTGACGGTTCCGGCGGCGCCGGCCGAATCGCGGGGCTTGATGATGATGGGGTAGCCGACTTTGGCGGCGAATTTCCGGGCCCCCTCGGGATCGCCCGTGCCCACCGATTGGGCGGCGGGCACGCCGGCCTTGCGCAGAGCCTCTTTCATGGACGGCTTGTCGCGGCACAGAAAGGCCGTCCGCACCGAGGTTCCTGGAATCGTGCAGGCCTCGCGGACCTTGGCGGCCGGCAGGATGTGGGCCTCGATGGTGGCTTCCATGCGGTCGATCCATTCCCGCGCCTGGCAGCGTTTGACAGCCGCCATCAAAGCCCCTTCGTTGACCACCGAAGACACCCGTTCGTAGCGATAGAGCCAGTGGCGCAGTTCGTCGTCCAGATACTCCGGCGGACGCTCGCCGATGCCGATCACGTTGGCGCCGGCCTCCCGCAATCCGCGGACGAACTGGCGCTGGTAGCTGGGAAAAGCAGGTTCCACGAAAATGACGTTCATGATCCTAGTCCTGGGCGCCGCACAGGCGCCGGTAGAGTTCGATATAGATGCCGCCCTGACGCTGCCATGAGAAGTCCTTGGACATGCCGTTGCGCATCAATCCTTGCCACTGGCTGCGCCGGGGAAAGCTGCGCAAGGCGAATCCCAGCGCCCAGCCCAAGCCTTCGGCCGTGTAGTGGTCGAAGACGAAGCCCGTGCCTTCTCCGCTCTGCGGATCGAACTGCTCCACCGTGTCGGCCAAGCCCCCCGTGTTGCGTACCACCGGCACCGTCCCGTAACGCAAGCTGTACATCTGATTGAGACCGCAGGGCTCGTACCTGGAAGGCATGAGGAAGATGTCAGCGCCCGCCTCGATCAGGTGGGACAGGTCCTCGCTGTAGCCACGGTAATAGCAGACCTTGCCGGGAAAGCGGCCTTGCAACCCGGCGAAAAAGCCCTCCAAGCGCGGTTCTCCGCTGCCCAGCACGGTGAGACGCATGTCGTGATTGGCCAGAAACCAGGGCATGGAGTCGAAAAGCAGTTCGAAGCCCTTCTGCGACGCCATGCGAGAAACGATGCCCACCACCGGGGCTTCCGAACTCGGCGGCAAGCCCAGCTTCTCCAGCAGGACCTCCTTGTTCTTGGCCTTGCCCGACAAATCCTCGGCCGAGTAATGGTGGGGAATGTGTGGATCCTTCTCGGGGTTCCATTCATCGTAGTCGACCCCGTTGAGGATTCCCACTACGGTTTCGGAGCGTTGCCTCAGCATGTCCTGCAGGCCCATTCCCATCTCGCCCTGGATCTCGCGGGCGTAAGTGGGCGACACGGTGGTCAGGACGTCGGAGTAGAGGATGCCGGTCTTCATGAAGCTGAGCCTGCCCTGAGCCAAATCGTCCTGGTGGAGAAGATGTCGGTATTCACTCAGTTGCAGGGAGGAAACGGCGTCGGCTCCCACCACGCCCTGATAACCGATGTTATGGATGGTGTAGACCGTGCGGGTAGAGCTGAAAAGCGAATCCCAGCCGAAGAGCGTCTTCAGATAAAGGGGAAGCAGCCCGGTCTGCCAATCATTGCAGTGGACGATCTGGGGTCCCCAGCCCATCCGCTGACAGGACGCCAGAGTCGCCAGCGACAGGTAGGCAAAGCGCAGATGCTCATCGGGATCGCCGGTGTAGATTCCCGACCTTTGATAGAAGCGGGGGCAGTGGATGAAATAAAGTGCCGGCTCCTTCTCGCCGGAAGGACGAGTGTAGAGGTCGAAGGTGATGTCCTCTCCTGCCAGCCGCACCGGCACGTTGTGGGCGAAATCGACCTGGTAAAAGTCATTGGCCTGGTCGTAAAAGCGCGAGTAGAGAGGTACGAAGACGCGCACGTCCTGCCCTTGCTGGTGCAGAAAGGCCGGCAACGAGCTGGCCACGTCTCCCAGTCCGCCCACCTTGGCGAAGGGAGCCAACTCCGAGGCCACGAAAGCAATCCCCATGTCTGCCATGGCGGAAGTCTAACAGTTTCCAGGCCGATGTTCGAAAGCCCGCACCTCGAGCGGAGCAGGCCGCTTTGCAGGCTGGAACATTGCCCCCGCACAGCGTAGACTTGGTGACATGATGTTGACACACGTGCGTTCCAGCCTCTTTGGCGCTTCTGCTGTGGGCCTGCGTAATGCCCGCACTGGCCCAGCAGCCGCCCAAGGAGGAGGCCCGTTTCGGGGTCATCACGGACTTCGAGCTGCACTTCGCCCAATTCGGCGGCGGAGACGGCTTCAGCTCCGACATCGTGCTGACCAATCCTTCAACCTTTTTTGCCGCATCCGGCACCATCGACTTCTTCGACGCCAGCGGACAGCCGCTGGAGATCGAACTGGTAGACGACGAGGTGGAAGGGGCCGTCAGCTCGGTCAACTTCGAGCTGGCTCCGGCAGGCGGCCTGCGCCTGCGCACCGACTCCAGCCGGCCTATAGCGCTGGGTTCCGCCACTCTCACTTCGGGAGACCTGGTGGGCGGCGTCATCCGCTTCCGCATCCCCAACGTCGGAATCGCCGGCGTGCCGGCTTCCCAGCCCCTGGAGGGAGCCATCGTCCCCTTCCGCCAGCAGGACGGCGTGCGCACGGCCCTGGCGGTGCGCAACTTGATGGACGCCGGCAACCTGATCGTCACGCTCAGCCTGCGCGATTTCGACGGCGTGGAACTGCCAGGCGGATTCTTCGCGCTCGCTCTGCAGCCCCACGCCCGCTCGGCGGAGTTTATCGACGAGATCTTCGATGAACTCGACTTGAGCGGCTTCGAAGGAGTGGTGGTGATGGAAGCCGAGGGCCCCTTTGCCGCCACAGCCCTGGAACTGGGCGACGACGCGGGAGAGTTCACTACCCTGCCGGTGACGCCTCTTCCCGACGTCATCCTGCTCAATGAAAAGATCGCTGAAGTGCGCCGCCAGATGCCGCAAGGCAACCGATAAACCGGCCCGAGCCAAGGAACTGTTTATGACACGCAAACATTCGTTCGCTTTTCTCATCCTGCTGGGGATTCTCTGGACGGCGCCGGCTTGGGCCCAAGAGGCCGATTTGGTGCTGACCAAGGAAACCGTCCCTCCCGACCGCAACAGCATGCTGTCCGGGGGACTCATCAGCTACCGGGTCGAGGTCACCAACCAGGGGCCGGACGCGGCCACGGACGTGGAATTGACCGACGACATCATCGACATTTTCGTAAGCATGGAGGCCAGCGAAGGAGCTTCCTGCCAGGAGACTCCCCTGGGCATCGGCTTCGGCCGCCAGGTCACTTGCACCTGGGCGGGACCCACCGGGGTGGGTGAAACCCGGACTCTGGAATTCACGGCCCGCTCTTTCAGCAGCACCCCCTGCAACGCATTCCTGGTCTCTGACCGGGCCCAGGCCTCCTCCGCCACCTTGGACCCCAACAACGGCAACAACCGCCAGACCGGGGTCATGGGAGGCATGGTCGCCGCCATCCAAACCGAGAACTTCACCCAGGCCGGGTGGGAAACCATGGTGATGGCCGACAGCCCTTCGGTCGAGGCAGGAGACCAACTGACCTACACCATCAACCTGGCCAACCTGGGTCCCTCAGACGCCGAGGTTACGGTGGCCCACCGCCTGCCCGCGGGCTGGACGGTAGACAGCATCGACGTCTTGGGCGACCTCTTCGACCCCGGCGAGTTGTGCACGGGACTGGGGACTGAAGTGGCGACTTGCACCTTCTTTACTCAAAGCCCCTTCTCCACTCCCGCCCTTCCCGTTCCCGATACGATCGAGGTGGTCGCCAACGTGCCGCCCCTGGTCATCCCGAGGGATGTTGAAGCCGAGACCACCATCGAGAGCGAGAACTGCCTGGCGGACATGGGAGACACCCTGGTCAGGACGGTCACCGCCCAACTCGGCCCCTTCGATCTGCACTTCGCCCAGTTCGGGGGAGGGGACGGATTCACTTCCGACATCGTCCTCACCAATCCCTCCAGCTTCAATTCGGCAGCCGGAGTGCTGAGGTTTTTCGGGCCCAATGGGCAACCTTTGGCAATCGAGTTCCTCGATGACACCGACGTGGGTCCCGTCACCAGTCACGAGTTCGTTTTGCCGCCGCACGGAGGTCTGCGCCTGCGCAGCGATCCTGACGGCCCTTTCGCCATCGGCTCGGCCAGCCTCAACGCTTCCGCCGAGGTGGGAGGTGTCATCCGCTTCCGCATTCCCAACGTCGGAATCGCGGGAGTTCCCGGCAGCACGCCCATCGAGTCCGCCATCGTGCCCGTCCGCCAGCAGGACGGGGTGCGCACGGGATTGGCCATCCGCAACCTGCGCAGCGACGGCAACTCACTCATCACCCTCAGCCTGAGGGGGTTCGACGGCGTGGAAGTGGCGGGAGGCGCCGGTGCCGAGGCTCTGCAAGCCAACGCACGCCTCTCGCTGTTTATCGACGAACTCTTCCCGTCCGCCGAACTGACCGACTTCGAGGGAGTGGTGGTGCTGGAGTCGAACGCGCCCTTGGCAGCCACCGGCCTGGAGTTGGGCGATGACCCCGGCGAGTTTACGACGCTGCCGGTGACGCCCTTGCAGATTCTTCTCTTCGAAGAGAAGTAGGCCCTCCTTGGCCAGGCCATGGAGGGCAGGCCGGGGGGCGTTTTGCCCCCCGGCCTGAGCACTATCCCCCACAAATCCGCCTGAAACACCCTGGAAGGAGTCGTACGCCCTGGCGCGGAGAGTGCATGGATGGATTCCACCAGGGAGAACGACGACACACTCTTAAGGAGGCGGCAATGAGCGGACTTGCGGGTCAACTGCGCTGCGCCTGGAGGGTCCTGTTGCGCACCCCCGGGTTCACCGGCTTGATCGTTGTCACCCTGGCCCTGGGCATCGGAGCCAATACGGCCATCTTCAGCGCCTTGTGGGGCATCGTCTTGAGCCCTCTTCCCTACCCCGAGCCGGACCGCTTGGCGGCCCTGAGCCAAACCCACAGCGAACAGATGCAGGACGTCTGGGGCTTCTCCCCCGCTGATCTGCACGACTTTCGCGACCGTTCAGACACGCTGGAGAGCATGGGCGTGGGCCGCGGCTGGCCGGTCAGCTTGAGGCTCGGCGACAAGGTCGAAGGGCTTAACGGCGGACTCGCCGACTCGGGACTTTTCCAGGTCTTCTCGGCCCGCCCCCTGCTGGGCCGCCTTTTTCGACCCGCCGATCTCAAGGCCGCCGGCAACCATGTGGTGGTGCTGACGAATGCCCTCTGGCAGAGTCACTTCGGCGGACGCCGCGAGGTGGTCGGGGAAGACATCGAACTGGAGGGCCAACGCTACACCGTCATCGGCGTGTTGGAGCCCGGATTCGAGATCCCCCGCCTGGAGTGGGTGCGCCTGTGGATGCCCCTGCATTTCGATCCCTCCCTGGGCGAGCAGCGCTCCTGGAGAGGCTTCCGCGCCTATGGCCGATTGGCTCCTGAGACATCCTGGGAAGCCGCAGCCGAAGAGATGCGAGCCTTGGCCGCCCAACTGGCCCGCGACCATCCCGACGTCAACCAGGGCTTCGGGGCCACGCTGACTCCCCTCCATCGCTTCCTGGTGGGCGACACCCTGCGCACCCAACTGGGCTTCTTCATGGCCGCCGTGGCCGGAGTTCTGCTCATCGGATGCCTCAACATCGCCAACCTGCTGCTGGCGCGCGGCGTACGCAGGCGACGGGAATGGGCCATCCGCTCGGCTCTGGGAGCGGGGCGGACGCGGCTTATCCGTCAACAGCTTGTGGAGAGCCTGCTGGTGGGCAGCGCGGGAGGGGCCCTGGGGGTGGCAATGGCCTACAGCTTCCTGCCCCTCATCCTCTCCCTGGCACCTTCCAACATCCCCCGCCTGGAGGAGGTGGCCATCAACCTCTATGTGCTGCTCTTTGCCCTGGCGTTGTCTCTGGCAACCAGCCTTCTCTTCGGCCTGGTTCCCGCCCTGCGCTCCAGCCGCCTCGACCTGGCCTCGGAACTCAAAGAGGGACGCAGCGGCGCTCAAGGACGGCGCAGCGGACGCCTCTCGGCGGGACTCATCTCAGCCGAGATGGCGCTGGCCCTGCTGATGCTGGCGGGAGCGCTGGTGCTGGCCAGGACTTACCTGGTGCTGCAAGACTGGCAGCCTGGATTCGACCAGCACGACCTGCTCACGGTGCAGATCTTCCCGCCCGACTACCGCTATCCCGACGGCGACTCGCTGTCCGAGTTTTATCCCCGCCTGATGGAAGAGGTGCGATCACTGCCAGGCGTCGTCTCGGCCGGACTGGCTTCGGCCGGTCCCCTCTTCGGAGGCTACGACACGGCCACCGTTTACGTGGCGGGACGGCCCGTCCCCTCGCCTCAGGACCTGCCCGCGGTGAGGACCTACGACGTCGACGAGGGCTACTTCGCCACGCTGCGCCGTCCCATCAGGGCGGGACGGGGAATCACCGCCCAGGACCGCCCCGGCGCCCCTCCTGTGGCCGTGGTCAACGAAACCTTCGCGGCCCGCTTCCTGCAGAAAGAGAATCCCGTAGGATCCCGGCTGATCCTGCCGGGACTCGACGGCCTGACCCTGGAGGTGGTGGGCGTGGTGGCCGACGTCAAACCCTTCCTGCCCAACTCGCCGCCCGAGTCCAAGCTCTTCTGGAGCATCCGCCAGTTCCCCCGCTGGGGCACCCACGTGGTGGTCCGCCAGGACTCTTCGCTGGAGGGAATGGTCCAGGCGCTGACCGCCAAGCTGGAAGCGGTCGAACCCGAGCTCTCCATCTCATCGGTGCGTCCGCTCAGCGCGGCCATCCAGAGCCAACTGGCGCCCACCCGCTTTCACCTCACCCTGTTGGGATCGTTCGCCTTCCTGGCCGTGGCGCTGGCCGCCGTGGGCATCTTCGGCGTCATCTCCCACGCCGTCAACCGGCGGCGCCACGAAATGGGAGTACGCCAGGCCCTGGGAGCCAGCCGCATGCGTATTGCCGCCACCGTGCTGGCTTGGGCCGGCCGTCCCGCGGCTGCGGGGATGGTCATCGGTGCGGCAGCCTTTCTGCCCCTCTCCGAAGTACTGCGGGCCTTCGTCTTCGGCACGGAGGCCTTTCAGCCATGGCTGCTGGGGCTGGCCTGCCTGCTGGCGGCTCTGATCGCGGCCGCCTCGGTACTGATACCCATGCAGCGGGCCACCCGCGTCCAGCCCAGCGAAGCCTTGCGCCAGGAGTGAATCGGGGAATTCAGATGACGTCCCACAACCATTGGGCCTGGCGCATGCGCTCCAGCACCACTTCTACCCGGCGGGCGTAGGCGCGGCTCTGGCTGGAGGGATTCCAGCTCTTGGGACGGGGCAGTCCGGCCGCCAGTTGGGCGGCCTGGCGGGGGTCGAGTTGAGAGGCCGGGATTTTGAAATAGTGGCGGGCCGCCGCCTCGGCCCCGTAGAGGCCCGGACCGAACTCCACCACGTTGAGATAGATTTCGAAGATGCGCTTCTTCTCGAGGTGCTTTTCCAACTGACGGGTGAGAATCGCCTCGCGAAGCTTGCGCAGGGGATTGCGGGAAGGGCTCAACCACAGGTTGCGGGCCAATTGCTGGGTCAAGGTCGAAGCCCCGCGGGGAAACTCCCATTCCTCCCAGGCTTCTTTCAGCGCCGCCTTGATCTCCTCTCGGGCGAAGCCATGATGGCCGAAGAAGTTGATGTCTTCGGCCGCCAGGACGGCCCTCTTGAGGTGGGGCGAGATGCGCTGGTAGGGCACCCACTGCCAGGCCACCTCGTCGCTCTCCCCGGCTTGGCGGCGCTGTTGGCGGTAGAGATCGATGAAGGCGGTGGAGGCCGGAGGCGTGCGGCGCAAGGACTCCACGTCGGGCCAACTCGCCCATTCCGCGGCAGCCACCAGCAGGACCAGCGCCGCCGCGGCCAGCAGGATCTTGCCCCAGCGGGATCCCCACACCGCTTGGGCCGCTTTGGCCGCTCTCTTCCACCGGCTCATGCTCCCATTTTGTGGCCGATGGCCTTCGCCGTCCAGTGCCAGGCGGGAACTTCCAGCCCCGCCCCAAGCGTGGTCAGTGCAGCCCGTCAGAAGTTTTGAGCCGGAGTCCTGTTCCGGCGCCCTTACCTGATCTGGTAGGGGCCGAGGCTCGGCTCAGCGGGCCCCGGCTCCTTGCCATTCCTGGACCGAATCATTGGCGGGGCAGATCAAAGTACATGAACTGAGAGTCTGAGAGGACCTGCTCGACGGCCAGGATGCGTCCGTCAGGAGAGATGGAAAAGGCCGAGCGGCCGAGCTGCGGCCAGGGCTCCACCGGCTCGATGGCAACGGTTTCGCCGCTCTTCAAATCGATGCGCTGAAGAGACTTGCCCGGTCCGCGAGCGTAAATGGCCCCTTCGCCTACACCCCACACGCCCGCATTGGATCGCGGCAGGCAGGCCACCGGTCGGTCGGGAGCTCCCAACAGGAAAACCTCATCGGAGTCGTATCCGCGGTAATAGACCGTCTCGCCGTCCGGAGCCAGGCGGGGCTGCCATGCGCCCTTCTCGGTCAGGGCCTCAGGGAGCGGGCTGCTCAGGGCCAAGCGATAGATCTGAGAGCGGTTCCGTTCCCCGGAAGAATAGACCAGGGCATCGCCGTCACGGGGCCAGACCACCTCCTGGGCAGCCTCATCGAGAAAAATGAGCCGGCGCTGGCCGTCGTCCAGACTGAGGAGGATGAGGCTGGCGGGTTCGGCCTCGGCGGCGGGGCAAGGATAGGCGATGCGGCGACCGTCGGGCGACCAGGCCACCGATGCAATCAGGGCTCCTTCGCAGTCGCCCACCGGACGCCGCTGAGCGCCGTCCTGGCTGCCAATCCAGACCTGGGGACGCCCCGTTGCGCGGGAAATGAAGGCCACCTCGCGCCCGTCAGGGGAAAGGACGGGAGAGTAATCCAAACCGGTCGACTTGAACAGCGGCTGGGCTGCCTCCAACTCCAGGCCGGAAGGGGCCAAGGTCATCTTCCAGATGTCGGCGTTGAAGTCGAAGGTCATGTAAACCAGCCGGTTGCTCCTGAGAGCGATGTCGGGCATGGAGACCTTCATGCCCTGAGCCGGCAGCCAGGCGGCCTTCCCGCCGTGAGGTCCGATCTTGAACAACTGAAAGGTCCCGGCACGGTAGGCCGCATAGACGATTTGCTTGGAGTCGGAAGTCCAGGCCAGGTTGATGACGATCGTTTCCTCCTGGCCCAGTTCCCGCTCGCGGCCCGACTCGAGGTCGCGGATCATCAATTGCTGGCGGTTGGGTGCGATGCTGCGCATGAAGGCCAGATAGCGCCCGTCGGGGGAATACTCGGGAGAGTAGTCGCCTATCGAGGAATGAGGCGGATCGGTGACGGGTACCGTCTCCCTGCTCTCCAGCGACAGCTCGAGGACTCTGTGAGGCTCTTCTTCGGAATAGCTTCCGGCCAGGGCCAGGCGTTTTCCGTCAGGCGACCAGTTCAACTGCACGGTCGAATAGAAGGGCGGGCAGGGTGCCAGGACCTGTTCCTCTCCCGTCAGCGACGGCATCATCATAAGCCGGCAGCTTCCCGTCTCGCTGCTCTCGCGCAGAAAGGCCAGCCACTGCCCGTCGGGCGACCAGGCCGGGGCGAAGTCGCTGTGGGAGGAACGGGTTCGCTGGATGGGCTGGCTCAATCCGATGCGCTGGATTTTGATGTGGGTGGTTCCGTCCTCGGCCCAATGCACGTAAGCCAGATCACGGCCATCGGGCGACAAGACCGGAGTGCAGGCCAATCCCCAAGGGATGGCGATCTCGGTGATGGTCCTGTAATCAAAGCCGTCGGGGGCAGGAGGGATGAGGCTGGAGGCGGCCGCCAGCACCAGAACTGTCACGAACAGCGTGGCCAGGGCCGCGAAACGGAACCGGCTGAAACCGCCTCCCCCGCTGTTGCGCGGGCTTTCAGCGGCTCGCCAGGCGGTAGCCGCGGGCTCGACGGGGGCAATGAGGCGGTAGCCCTTGCGCGGAATCGTCTCGATCACGCTGGGATGGCGGGGGTCATCCTTGAAAACCTGGCGCAGCAGCGAGATGATCCGGGTCAGGACCTTTTCCACAACCGCCGAACCGTCCCACACCTTGTGCAACAATTCCTCTTTGCCGACAACCTTGCCAGGCCGCTCGGCCAGGTAGACCAGCACCTGCATCGCCTTGGGCTCGATGCGCTGCTCGCGCTCCCCCACGGTGATGCGGTTGAGCGTCGGTTGCACCCAATGGCCGCCGATATGGAAGGGCCCGTCAGCGAGGGATCGGCCCGGCTCGGCAGGCCCCGAAGCTGAGGCGGATTGCGGATATCCTTGATCTCTATCGCTGGGGGAAGGCATTCATTCCATCTTACACCTACTCTGGTCAATGGTTCCATCGGCCTTGCGAGGCGGAGGGGCCATTCGGGGCATCGAATACCGGGGAAATATCCCGCGAGCCGCTTTTTAGCAGCGGCCCGCGGGGGAGAAGGAGCGCCGGGGGATCGTGCCGGGCAACCGCCTTTGCGTGCTCGTGGAGGACTCCCGGTTCGGGGGTAGAGGCCTGGCGCCTTGAGCGATCTCGCGTAACGCGAGAACCCGATCCCCGCGCCAAGCCCCTTCGGGATCGCGCTCCTACGCTAGGACAGGAACGCCTCCTCGAGGTCTAATATCAGCGTAGATCAGCGGCCTCCAATAATCATCCCCATATCGGATAGGAATCGGAAAGGATTCGCGTTCCAGGGTTAGGTCCCGGTAATGAACCCGTCAACCCCCTCATTATCCCTGAAACAACGGACCTTTACACGTTATTTGCGAATTTTATAGCAGGTGAATCCTCAGTCCCCGGCTGAGTAGAGGTCGCGGGATTCGATTTCTTCCAGCAGTTGGCGTTCGCCGGAGGCTTCGGGGACGTGGTGCTCAATGAGTTCGTAGCAGAAATCGCGGGCCTCGCTGTAGGTCTTGAAATCGGCCAGTTCGGCGCGGGCGTCGCGATCGCCGGTCCGCCGTCCCCGCCCGTCCACTTCTTCGATCACAATCCACACTCGGTAGCAGCGGTCGTCTCTTTTCATGCTGCCAGCCTGATGCAAGCAACGCGCCCATGCCAGATCTGCGAATGAGGGCTCGGGGACGCGGAGAACGGTTGCCCATGGGCCAAAGAGCCCACGCGCCGGGGGCATATGGCCCATGTGCATGGGGGGAACAGGGGCAGGAGTGCCACGGCTGGCAAAGGCTGGCGGCCGTGTCGCCATTTGAGGCCCGGATGTGGGCGCTGATTGGGAGTTTGAAGGGCAGGACATGAAGCGGGACAGATTGGTATCGGGGTTGCTTTGTCTCTTCTCCGGTAGCGGTTTTGAGAAAGAGAACGACCAAACAACCACTGCTGAAAGAGGCCCCGCTATGGACCAAGCAGTTTCTGATTCCGTCACGCCCAATAACCGGGAAGCCGTCCCAGATGACAATTGCATCGAGGTTCAGGAACACATCGTCGAGGTGGTCAGCGACTCGGGCGAGGGAGCCCAAACCTGCGGACATCTCTTCGCCACCGTCAGCGCCAAAATGGGTAACGGGGTGTGGACGGTAGAGATCATCCCGGCCGAAATCGAGCCGCCCCAGCGTTCCAGGGCGGGAGCCAGCGGCAACCGCATCCGGCTGGGCAGCCGGGCCGTCACCAATTCGGGCGATGCCGCCGACATGGTGATCGCCTTCAACGAGCAGGTCCTTTACAGCCGCATGGACGTGGGAGCCTTCCGTCCCGGAACCATCATCTTCCTGGAAAGCGCCTGGGGCAAGGATCCTCAGGAGGGGGTCAGGGAGAAATACTCCACGACCCTGAAGGAGCTTGAGGAGAAGGGCTATCTGGTGATCGAGACGCCCATGCTGGAGGAATGCCTCAAGCACGTCGAGGACGCCCGCCGCGGACGCAACATGTGGGCCCTGGGCCTGCTCTGCGCCCTCTACGGACGCGACATGGAGGTGGCCCGCGCAGAAGTGCGCAAGCGCTTTGCCAGGAAGAGCCAGGAGATCACCGACAAGAACCTCACGCTGCTCGATTCGGGCTACCAGTGGGGCCTCGAGAACACCACCCGGCGCTTTCACATCCCGGCCCGCAAGATCGACAAAGACATGGTGGTCATGAACGGCAACCAGGCCGTCGGACTCGGCATCATGGCGGCGGGAATGGAAGTTTGCTCGATGTATCCCATCACGCCCGCCACCTCGGCCTCCCACTACCTGGCGGCCGCCTTCCCCAAGGTGGGAGGATTCGTCCACCAGGCCGAAGACGAGATCGCCGCCATCGGATTCGCCATCGGAGCTTCCTACGCCGGCAAGACGGCGGTCACCATCACCTCGGGTCCGGGGCTGGCGCTCAAGACCGAGTTCATCGGACTGGCGGTGATGGCCGAGATCCCGCTGGTGATCGTGGTGGTGCAGCGCGGCGGACCCTCCACCGGACTGCCCACCAAGATCGAGCAGGGCGACCTGCTGGCGGCTCTTTTCGCCTCCCCCGGGGACGCGCCCAAGATCGTCCTGGCGCCGGCCACCATCGAGGAGTGCTTTCATTACATGGTCACTTCGCGCAAGCTGGCCGAGCAGTTCCGCATCCCCGTCATGGTGCTGACCGACGCCAACCTGGCCACCGGGCAGCAGCCCTTCCCGCGTCCCCATCCGCAGAAGGACTGGCTGGCCCCGCCCGTCGACCAGTCGGACTGGGACTCCCAGGTGCAGCCCTTCGCCTGGGACGCCAAAACAGGCGTCTCGTCGCGTCCCATTCCGGGACAAAGGGGCGGGGAGTACATCGTCACCGGCCTGGCCCACGACGAGACGGGACACGTGGCCTACGAGTCATCCATCAACCAGCGCGCCATGGCCATGCGCAGCCGCAAGCTGGCGGTGCTGCAAAAGAGCCTCAAGCCGCCCAAGGTCCATGGAGACGATCACGGCGACCTGCTGGTGGTGGGATGGGGTTCGACGCTGGGAGCCATCCGCGAGGCCGTCGACCGCGTGCGTGATGACGGGGGCGACGTCTCGGCCCTGCACGTGCGCTTCCTCTCTCCCATGGAGCCGGGACTGAAGGACATCTTCAGCCGCTTCAAGCGGGTGATGACCGTGGAGATCAACTACAGCGACGAGGCCGACGACCCCTTCATCAACCCGGAGAGCCGCCGCCGTTCGCAGTTGGCCCGGATGCTGCGCGAGCAGACCCTGCTCGACATCGACTGCTGGTCGCGGGTGCCGGGGAGTCCGCTGCCGCCGTCTCAGATCGAGAACGAGCTCAGGCGACGCCTGGGAATGGAAAAGAGGAGCTAGCCCATGTACGGCTTGAAGAAAGACTGGGAATTGGAAACACCCTCGCGAGCTTACGTGCTCGACGATTACTGCGCCGCCGAGCCGCGCTGGTGCCCCGGGTGCGGAGACCACTCGGTGCTCAACGCGGTGCAGCGGCTGGCCCGCCAGCGCCAAATGCCTCCCGAGCAGACCGTGGTGGTCTCGGGCATCGGCTGCTCCAGCCGCTTT
>DATIPQ010000144.1 GCA_035471785.1 Acidobacteriota bacterium | reverse complement strand
GATCTCTACCGCAGGCTCATCGCCCTCAAGAAATCCAACTCGGCCCTCCACAACGGCGCCTGGGGCGCCCGCATGATCCACGTCCCCAACAGCACCCCTTCCGAGGTCCTCAGCTTCGTACGCCAGAACGACCGGGACAAGGTCTTCGCCGTCCTCAACCTTTCCCCCGCCCGCCAGACCGTAACCTTCCAGCAATCCCTCCACCGCGGCACCTACCGCGACTACTTCAGCGGCGACACCGTGTCCCTCACCGCCCAAACCCAACTCGACCTCCAACCCTGGTCCTACCACGTCTTCGTGAAAGGAGATTGACTCAAGAGGCGCACTGCCGATCAAGCCACATCAGCCGCGAGAGCCAACCGTCGGTTAACGACCTGCCAGAACGACTTCACGGCTTGCGGCCGACCTTCGAAGAAGTCCTCAAAGAAGCCAGGCAGGTTGAGTTGATGCGGATACGCATACCGTTCTCCGTCCTCTCCAACTTCGCTGACCCAATCGTTTGGTTCGCTGTGATCAGCAACCAGGAAGAGTTCGGAGGGGTAAAGAAAAGGCTGGCCGGAATCGTTGAGGAGGCGAAAATCGTCACTTTCGATCCCGATCACAAGGTAGGGCTGATCAAGAGTCAGGTCAGGATAGTCTGGTTGTTGTTGCTTAAGCTTTACGATCATTCCGAATCAACCTGTATCTGCTTTATTTCGACTCTGCCGACGTCCGGGTGTTCATACCAGTGATATTCGCATTCTACTCCATCAGCCTCAAATCTAGGGCTGCTTTTCTTGAACCACTTGGAGGCCCTTCCTCCGTAACGGCTCACGAGACGTTCAATATCCCGAATCCGTTTGCCCTTAGCTATAACCCGAGCTTTGGACAGCAGCCTTGGAGTCAGTTTCGGCGTACTCTTCACAAACCTGTATTCCTAACACACCACCATGGCAGATTATCAGATACTTTCCTTGAGACAGGCCGACTCGGGACCGACTGACTTCGAATCCGCAGGTCGCAGGTTCGAGTCCTGCCGGGCGTGCCACCCTCCTAAAATTGCGGCTTTCCTGAGTTCTTTCTAGGTTGCTGATTGGATGAAAGGAATGTCCCGTCTCGCTATGTGAGAACGGTGTGTGAGACTTTGCCGCGTTCCTGCTCGAAAACGGCCACGGCATCCCGTTCGGCTTGGCCGATGGAGTGCAGGTAGACTTCAGTGGTCGTGCGGTTTTCATGTCCCAAAATCCGCTGGGTGCTGCCCAGCGGCACGTTGCGGCTGTCCATCAGGCTGGCTCCTGCGTGGCGCTTATTCCGATATCGGCATAAACGTCATATCTACAGCGAGCAGACCGGCCAGTGGAGGCCCGCTGAGAGCAAGCCGCTGCCGGGGACGTTTCATCCCAGTCCTCCAAACGGTCGGCTACTCGCTTTCCATAGTGTTCAAACTCGGTCTCATCTACACTGAGCCAACGGTTCGCGGCTTAGCGGCCGCGCTTCGCGGCCCGCTGCAGCCGCTCGTTATCGGGGTTTGTGCTTCGCTTCTTCCGTGCAGCTAGCCATCTTTTCAGAGAGTCGGCGCTCTCACCGGAACGTCGACCGGCCAAGAGACCGGCAACAGTCAGATCCTCATCCAGATCTGGCCAGTGAAGGTATCCGCCGCCCCCGAAGATTTCACAATTTCCGCGTTCTTTCTTCGAACCGTGCCACAATCGCGGAAACCAGATCAGCGGGACGATGACCGTCCGGCCGTCACTCAAATCAACGGTCAAAGCGTCGTCATCGACCATTACTTGCCGAGCCCGCGCTTCTTGAATCTCAATCTGCGAAGAACTCATGCCATCTCTCCAAAAATTCCTCGGCGTGTCGCTCAACCAGTCTGGCAACAGTGTTGAGTTCGACCCCGAACGGATCGGGCTTCAGGTTCAACGAACAGCGCTGACCGTCAGCGCCGAGGCAGAGAAGCTCGCACCTGCGGGCGCCGCAGGCGACCATCAGGTGGAGCGATTTGTTAGCCGGGCGTCCTCAACCTCGACTTCCAGTACCCAGGCCGTCGACGGTCGTGGGCGACCGCGATGATGAGCAAGCGCGATTCCTCAATCTGATAGACGACACCGTACGGAAAGCGCCGCAGCAGGTAGCGACCGAGTGCCATGAGCATACGGAGACCATGCATCGGGCCGCGCAATGATCGCGTCTTCCGCAGCGTCCATCTCCACACTGAACGCCGCCGCGCAAGTGACCACGCTTCGTCAGACCCGCCCTGGCCACCGCACTGCGCACGGCTTTCTGAACCAGGGAGGCGTCGATGTGATGACGGCCTTGCCCGGCCGCTTTTCGGGTAATTCCAGCGCTTCTCCTGCGGAAAGGCCCATTGCCAGCGCCACTCGGCTGGCGCATTGGGGTATTTGCGGCCCAGACCGCTCGGCATTTGAACGCGGCCCTAGCCCTCGGCCAAGTCGCGCTGATGAACCGATTTGACTCTTTGCAGGTGTGCCTGAAGGGCTTGCTTCCGGGACTCGGGTAGCATCGAGATGCGGTCTTTGAAGCCTTTTCCGTCGCGGACGAGAATCTCGCAGCCGCGGTAGCTAGCGGCTGATGATTCTTGCAGCAGGGGCGAGGCCCAGACTTTGCAGAGCTATCGTGATGATGGCCGCGAGCAAGACGAAGGCGAGGACCTTCATCGCAAGGCTGCGCAAAGAGGAGCCGGAGAGGGCAGACCCTACGACGAATCCGCCGATGGCCAGTTCCACGGTCTGACCGACGAACCATCCGGCCAGGAGGGAAGGTCGGGCAGTCGAGATTGACGCCAGCCCAAGGGCGAGGCCGCCCCAGATCAATGCTCCCAGTTTCAGTCCAAATGTGAAGCCCTGGGAAGGAGCCCGGACCTGAAGGTGAGGGGCAAGCCAGACAAGGGTGATGGCCGAGGTGAGGAAGGCGGCATAGCCCAGGGGGATCAGGGCGAACGCTTCTTCAAGGGGGCGCAAGAAGGGGCTAGGTTGAATATAGAGGCTCGCAAGGATCCCGCCATGGAGGAGGAAGTCGAATCCCAGCATGGCGATCCATGAAAGCAGGACCGTGGCGACCTTTCGCGATGAAGGAATGCTGGTTGACTTCATATTGGCTCCTCGCTCGCTGACACCGCGTTTCCGCCTAACGTTCAGGTTCGGCTGTGGCGGGCAGCGCCAACTTTCGGACCTTTGCCGTGTGAAACCCAGGGTGGCGCCGCCGTCTCGCTAACGCTCGCCGGGGCTGACCCTGGGCTGACGAATCTGCCCCTGTCAGGGACAAGATACGGAGGGCCCTGGCTCAGAACTTATGACCGGCAGCACCAGGCACGAACTCTCCTCTCCGCATACCCTAGCGCATCGGAGGGTGCTCTTGCACTCCCGACTCGGCATCCCTTAGCGACCGAACGCTGTTCAGTTCCGGAGATCAGCCTGGTGATGCACGTCCACTGACCGAGACTTGACTGGCAGTTGGTCGGATTGGTCGACCTGCGGTAGCAAACCTTGTTGGGCTTCGTGACAAGAATCGTACCTTTGGTGACGTTAGTGAACGTCCTGGTCCCATCGGCCCTTTGGGGGGCATTCATCCCCCACGCGACCTCGATTTTGCAAATGCGATTCCACGTGTTGGAGACGAGCTTGACGTTGCCGGCCACAAGCAGAGCTGTAAAGGTCACGCTCAGCAGGGCCGAGATGATAAGTTTTCTCTTAAACATTGTTCTTCGAGCCTCCTTCTGAGATCCAATTGATTGGCTGGCGGGCCGGAGTTTGGCGGCCCTGGCCAACCGGATCGGCCTTCTTAACGAATCGGACGGACCAGATTTGGTTTTTCCATGCTTTCGGCTGCACCGTTGGAGGGATTCCCGCAGCAGCCCTGCATTACCGTGTCGTAAGGACAACCCGGAAGCTGTAGTCGAGGTGGGTGCGGTCGGGGGGGATGGCGGTGCGGGCGGCGCAGGGGGTGATCTTGATGCGGTGGCGCCAGGAGCCGCCGCGGGAGGCCTTGCGGATGCCGGTCGGGGGGCCTTGCGGATTGCGGTCGGGGGAATCGGCGTAGTAGTTGGCGTCGTACCAGTCTGAGCACCACTCGTGCACCAGGTTTCCCATGTTGTGGAGGCCGTAGGCGTTGGGCGGGTCCTGGGCCACGTCTTCAAGCTGGTCTAAGGTGTGTCCTTTCCCCTTGACCTCCATCCAGCCGGGTTCTTCATCGCCCCAGGGATAGCGCTTGCCTTGCAGACCTCCGCGGGCGGCTTTTTCCCGTTCCGCTTCGGTGGGCAGGCGGTAGGGACGGCCCGTGGTTTCGGCCGCCCAGCGGCAGTAGCAATCGGCTTCGAACCAGGTGACGCCGACCACGGGCTGTGAGGGTTGTCTGAAGCGTTCCTCCCCCCATCCTTTGGGAGGCTCGCGCCCGCCGTCTTTGAGAAAACGCCCGTACTCGCGGTTGGTAACGGGATGGATGGCCATGCGGAACGCGTCCACCCAGACCCGGTGGACGGGCCGTTCGTTGAAACGGCCGTCTTCGCTTCCCATCAGAAACCATCCTTCGGGGATGAGCGCCGTTTCAGGTTCGATGGCTGTCATGAACGTCCCATTTTAGCAGCTAGTTACCGTGCGGCCCGCCGCCCAATTCAGGCAGCAGCCACTCTGCCTCGGGATCTGATTGCAGCCGACCTTGCTGTCAAAAAGGATTGAATCTACAGTCCGGCGCCACCGATGTGCTAAGTCGAGACGTGCCAATCCTGGTCCTTGCCTCCGTCACCTCGGTGATCTTGGGGCGTCATGCGTTGCGTCGCTGTCGGCAAGTATGAGGCAGGCGAAGCCCGCTCTGAAGTGGTGGTTGCTCCCTGGCGGGATACTTGCGACTATCCTCACTTTTGTACTGGCGGCAATTCTCGATTTGATGGATGGCTAAGCCATCGTTTCTCCGCGAGAAGGCTCTTTGCCGCAAGGCGGACGAGAGTCCCGCCAAGACCGCCGCTATGGGGAACATTCGTCCGCGGCTCAATTCAGGATCGCCATCAAGGAATCGAAGGCGCCTGTCACGGCACCGCTGATGTCGAGCCCCAATGAGGAAACAGCGAGAGCGACTAGAGCCAGCATCACGGCGTATTCAGTCGTCGAGACTCCGCGCTCATTTGATCGGATGTTTTTAGGCATGGGTCCCGCCAAGGTTTCTTTTCCAACAGGCAGGCGCGATTTATGTTCAACGAGTGGAGTGTAACAAGTCACTCTGAAAAACTGGGTGCCAGCGCGCGTGAGACGTGCGGTCTTGGAGTGCGCTGGGCGAGGAACGGGTGAGTCCTAGCGAAAGCAGGAATGCTTTTCGTTCCACTCCCGCACGAAGGCTTCGACCGTTTCCTGCAACTCCTGCACCGATGCGAAGCTGTACGACTCCACCCTGGGTCAGAACTCTTGGCGACGCGGCACTAGAATAGTGCGACACGAAGATCACGCCAATCAGCCGGCAGATGTAGGTATCGTCGACTGGCCGCCTCACGTCGCCAGCGGTCAGTGCCCAGTGGATGGCCGTGCGAAGCCCGCGAAAACCGGCCTTGCCGTGACCTGTATATGAGGGCGGATCGATTCTCCCCTTGAGAACGGCGGCTGCAAGGAGGCTGAGATGGGCAAGAACGACGAGCGGCGACCCGATCAAGAGCAGGACCGCAGCCAAGAGGCGACTCTGGAAGCCGGTCTCAAAGCCGCCTTCGGAGAGGTTCCCCAAGGACGCCTGGTACAGCACATGCAGGAGAGCCTGGGCCTGGACAGCCGCATCCTGCTACGCGACCAAGAAGAGGACTCCTCTCCCCTCACCCTCTCGGCAGGCGACTCGGATGAACGTCAAGCGGGCCGCTACCGCCTGCAGGGGGAGATCGCCCGGGGCGGCGTGGGTGTGGTGCTGAAGGGACGCGATGACGACCTGGGACGCGACGTGGCCGTCAAAATGCTTAAGAAGGACTTCCAGGAGTATCCGGCCATGTTGCAGCGCTTCGTCGAGGAGGCCCAGATCGGGGGCCAACTGCAGCATCCCGGCATCCTCCCCGTTTTCGAGCTGGGACGCACCGGCCGGGGACGGCTGTTCTTCAGCATGAAGCTGTTGCGGGGACAGACCCTGGCCAAGCTGCTGAGGGAGCGCACTGATCTGGAGAGCGGACGCCTCAAGGTCCTGGGCATTTTCGAGCAGGTCTGCCAGACCATGGCCTACGCCCACTCCAGGGGTGTCGTGCATCGCGATCTCAAGCCTTCCAACGTGATGGTGGGTCCCTTCGGAGAGGTGCAAGTCGTGGATTGGGGACTGGCCAAGGTCCTGCCTCAAGGAGGGTCGGCGGAAGAACGCCATGCCGCCGCCGTTCAAGCGGAGGGCCCCGAGGTCGAGACCATCCGTTCCATTTCCGGCGACTCCCGCTCGCTGGTAGGCTCGGTCATGGGCACCCCTTCCTACATGTCTCCCGAGCAGGCCCGCGGCGAAATAGAGCAGATCGACGAGCGGACCGACGTCTACGCCTTGGGCGCCATCCTCTGCGAGATCCTGACGGGCCAGCCCCCGTTGAGCGGCAAGAAGGATCAAGGCTTCCGCCAGGCCTTCCTCGACTTCGGCATCGACTTCCGGCAGCAGTCGGCTGAACAAATAGCAGAGATCATCCGTCAGTCGCCCATCCGCAATCAACTGGCCCACGGACTCGACTTGTGGCTGCGCACCGGCTTTTATTTGATCTTGCGGGGAAACGACCGCTACAGCCTGCAGGAACTGAGAGAGCGCATCCCCGCCCTCTTGCAGGGCGACCCCGACCCCTTGCGCGTTCGCCTGAGGCGGTTGGCTTTCAGCGGCCGTCCGCCGGTTTCGGAGATGACCGAAATCGCTCAGGCCGACCTTGAAGAAATGCAGCCCCGCACCCTGGCCGTTCTGGTCTCCAATCTCCTCATGGGGCGCGACCAAAGGCTCTGGCCTTCCCTCTGTCAGCGGGGCCTGCGACTCTATCCCGACGACCTGTCGCTGCTCGATACCTGCGCCGCCGCCTACCGCCGTGGCGGACGTTCAGCCGAGGCCGTACGCTATTACACCGCCGCCTTGGCCCTCAGGCCAGGCATCTCCGGACTGTGGAGAAGCCTGGCGGCGGCCCTGAGCGAGCAGGGACGCCAGGAAGAAGCGGTGGCCGCTTTGCAACGCGCCGCCGACCTGCGTCCCGACCTGGCCAGGATTCACTACGAGCTAGGCCAGGCCTTGAAAGAAAGCGGTCAAGAGGCGGCCGCCGCCGCGGCTTTCGGCCGCTGTTTGCAGGAGGGGCGCCGATCGCCCCCGGCCGGGGTGGCTCCTCCCCCCTGGCTTGAGGAGTGCGAGTCCGGCGCGCGCTAAAGCCGGGCCGGCCCTTCTCCTAAGTCCTCACACACAAAACCCGTTAAACCAAAGGAGGTCATTATGAGCAGCCCTGCTCTTCGTCTGTCTGAAATCCGCTGGGGGAGGCTGCTGTTGGCGGCCCTCGGAATCGAAGCCCTGCTCCTGCTGGGCCACTTTCTCTACATGGTCGTCTATTCCTACGCCCTCCAACCGGGGCAGGACTTGGCCCATTACCAGGAACACGCGCAAAGAAGCGGACCTTATTTCGTCATCCTGGCCGGCGTCCCCGTGGGCTTTGCACTGACACGGGCCTTCTTGCGCAAGCTCTCCAGCCAGGCGGCTCTGGCGACGGGAGCTGGAATCCTGCTGGCGCTCCTGATTATCGATCTGGGGCTTCACGCCATCCTGAGCCTGCCCATTCCCCCTATTGCTCCGGTGGCCTGGGCCGCCAAGTGGATGGGAATCATCCTGGCCACCCGCTCGGTCATGCGGCGCGATGCGTCCGCTTGAACCCTTCTTGGACGGCGTCGGTCTAATGCGTAAGCAACAATTTCCGTTGGATAGGAGAGATCATGAAAGCGCTAACCGTTTTTCCATGGCGGAGAATTCTTCCGCTGGTCCTGCTGATTCTCGTCAGCGTCCCCTTAGCCGTTTCAGTCGCCCAGGAGCCGTCAACCGGGCAGGTTCTCGGGAGGGTGAGCGATCCCTCGGGAGGCGTGATTCCAGGAGCAGACCTAACCTTGACGATGGAGGGAAGGGAACGTCCCTGGACGGCGGTTTCCGACGATGCAGGACAATATAAGTTCAAAGAACTGCCCGCCGGTAAATACGAGATCGAGGCCCGGCTGACCGGCTTTAAGACCTACACGGCCAAGTTTGTTTTGGCTGCCGGCGAGGAGCGTCGAGTCGACATCACCTTGCAGTTGGGCGAGATTACGGAAGCGGTGACGGTCTCGGGCGGAGTCGCGCCGGTGCATACCGAAGCCGCCTCAGTCAGCTCGGCGAATAGCGGTGTTTTTCGGATAGGTAGGGCTAAATTTGACCCCCAGTCCCGCTGGAATCCCAACTTCAACACCGAGGCCTACGACCACATCGACGAAAACGACTTCATTCACGTCTCGGATCAGCCTCTCTCGACCTTTTCCATCGACGTCGATACGGCCTCCTATTCCAACGTCCGCCGCTTTCTCAAGCAGGGACAGTTGCCCCCTAAGGACGCCGTCCGCATCGAGGAGCTGATCAATTACTTCAACTACGATCTGATTCCTCCCCAAGGACGCCATCCATTCGAGGTCAGCCTGGAAATGGCAGAAGCCCCCTGGAACCCGGAGCATCGCCTGCTATCCATCGGCATTCAGGGACGCCGGATACCCGAATCGGAGCGCCCGCCCGGCAATTTCGTGTTCCTGATCGACGTCAGCGGATCCATGCAGAGCTACGACAAACTCCCGCTGCTCAAGAAGGCCATGCGCTTTATGGTCGACCGGGCCAGCAGCCGCGACCGCATCGCCATGGTGGTTTACGCCGGGGCGGCGGGTCAGGTGCTGGCTCCTACCAGCGGCGACCGCAAGACCGCCATCATCGAAGCCTTGGAGGGCCTGCAAGCGGGCGGCAGCACCAATGGCGGAGAGGGCATCAAGCTGGCCTATGACCTGGCGGCCCGCCATTTCCAGCCCCAGGGCATCAACCGCATCATCCTGGCCACCGACGGAGACTTCAATGTAGGAGTCACCAATCAGGGCGATCTGACACGGCTCATCCAGGAACAAGCCAAGCGCGGCATCTTCCTCACCGTGCTGGGGTTCGGGACCGGCAACTTGAAGGACTCGACCATGGAGAAGCTGGCCGACAAAGGCAACGGCAACTACGCCTACATCGACTCCCTGCTGGAAGCCCGCAAGGTGCTGGCCGAAGAGCTCGGCGCCACCCTGGTCACCATCGCCAAGGACGTCAAGATCCAGGCCGAGTTCAATCCCCTCAGGGTGGAGGCCTTCCGCCTGCTGGGCTACGAAAACCGTCTGCTCGAGCATCGCGACTTCAACGACGACAGCAAAGACGCCGGCGAGATCGGGGCGGGACATTCGCTGATGGTGCTTTATGAACTGATTCCTTTCGGTGAAGGAGCGCCTGAGCCCTCCACCGACCCTCTCCGCTATCAAGATGGCCCCCGGCCCAACCGGCAGGCTCTGAGCCAGGAGTGGATGAACCTGAAGCTGCGCTACAAGCGGCCCGACGAAGAGCAGAGCCGGCTCATCGAGATTCCCGTGGGCGGATATGCTTCGCCCTTCCTGGCGGCTTCGCCGGACCTGCGCTTCTCGGCCGCGGTGGCGGCCTTCGGGATGCTCTTGCGGGAGTCGCCTCACTGCGGAATTGCCACCTACCAGGATGCCTTGTCCTGGGCCCGCGACAGCCTGGGCTCGGACCCTGGAGGCTACCGCCAGGGTTTCCTGCAACTGGTTGACAAAGCCGCGCAGCTCTCAGCCGGAGAGGAAACCGCCATGGTCCGGCGCCGCTGACTACCTGGGCGCGGGCCGCTACTCTTCCCGCAGCGCGGTGACCGGGTCGACCCGGGTGGCCCGCAGGGTGGGAATCAATATGGCCGCCAGCGCCACCGTCAGCAGGGTCAGGGTAACCGCCGCCACCGTGGGCAAGTCGAAGGAGCCGACCTGGTAGAGCATGTCGGAGATAAAGCTCGAAAGAGCCCACGATGCGGCCAGCCCCAGGACAAGTCCCAGCAGCGTC
>DATIPQ010000143.1 GCA_035471785.1 Acidobacteriota bacterium | reverse complement strand
GGAGGCGTGATCCGCTTCCGCAATCCTGCCTTCGGCATCGCCGGCGTCCAGTCCAGCCCTCCCTTGAGCGGGTTCACCGTTCCCGTGCGCAATGAAGGCGGAATCAATACCGGAGTCGCCCTGCACAACGTGCAGGACTCGCCGATTTCGCTCCAATTCCAACTCCTGGATACGCAAGGAATGGAAGTCGCCGGCACTATGATGGCCGGCTTCCCCGCCCGCGCCCAGACCGCGGTCTTCATCACCGAACTCTTCGACGGCGTCGACCTGGCCGGAGGATTCAAGGGCTCATTGGTGGCGAGAAGCCAGGGCGGCTCGGTGGCGGCCATGGCGCTGGAGTTGGGTACCCAGGCAGGAGAATTCACCGCCCTGCCGGTTTCTCCTCTCCGCTAACAAGGAGTCGGTCTTCATGAACCCGTTGATAGAAAGCACCATGATGAAAAAAACTCTCGACGCCTTCGCTCTGGTTGTTCTCCTGATCTGCTGCTCAGCCCTGGCCCACGACCCGGGGCTGAGCAACTTGCGGATCGTCGTTGCCGAGAGCGAGATCAACCTGACCTTGCACCTCTCCGCTCATGACCTGCAGACCGTCCTCAGCGATGCAGGCAGCGAAACCGAAGAAAGCGAAGACCTGCGCGCGTTAGCCCGCGAGTTGATCGGGACCCGCCTGATTTCGGTCAGGCGGGTTGCCGAGGCGGACGGGGACCGGAAAATCATCTGCCGCTACTCAGCCCCGTCCGGCGCTTGGCCGCTGGCTGTGGAGGTACCTTTCCTGCAGCGGCTGGCCCGAGGGCACCGAATGTACGCCGTCGTCGTCGACGCCCGCGGACGCCAGATCGGCGAGGCCCTTCTGCACGCCGGCAACAACCGCCTCATGCTGACTCGCCCTGCTCCCAAAGCCGCGCCCTAGCAGGGCTCGCTTGAATGAAATTGTAGCCGAGACTTATGAAATCGAACCATCCGCCATTGGATTACGTTGACCCTGTTTGTGAGATGGACACTGGGCCGACTTTTTTTTCTCGCCGCCACTTCATTGCTTTCAGCCTGGACTCTGCTCGCTCAAGCGGACGGAACGATCCTGGAGATGGAGCCGTATTCCTTCCCCGCCTTCGAGGAGGCCGCCGAAGCCGGCGACATTGAGCTTTATGCCGAGCGCGAGGAATACCGGCGGGCGGTTGCCGATTCCGACTACGAATTCTTCAAGATCAGCTACCAAAGCGACGGGCTGGCGGTCCGCTGTTACCTGTACAGACCGGCAAAGCCAGCCCCCCGGCCTACGGTGGTTTTCAACCGGGGAAGCTACCTGCGCGGCGACATCGCCCCGGAACTCATCACGCTTTTTCATCGCTTCGCCCAAGAGGGATTCACCGTGCTGGCGCCGCTTTACCGCGGCAGCGACGGCGGCCAGGGACGCGACGAGATGGGCGGAGACGACCTCAATGACCTGCTCAACGTAGTACCGCTGGCAAAGTCGCTGGAGTCGGTCGACAGCGATCAGCTCTTTCTCTACGGCGAGTCGAGAGGGGGCATGATGGTCTTGCAGGCCCTGCGTGAAGGCTTTCCCGCCCGCGCGGCGGCCGTTTACGGAGCTTTTTCCGACTTGGGCGCCCTCTTCCAGGCCGAGCCTGAGCGCTACATGGCTATGGCCCGCCAGGTCTTCCCGGACTTTCCCCAGCGCATGGAAGACATCATCGAGCGGCGTTCAGCCGTCAAGTGGGCTGATCGCATAAGCGTCCCCTTGATGATCCTCCATGGCGGCGAAGACCAATCCATTCCCCCTCTGCATGCTCTCAAGCTGGCCGAGAAGCTGGAAGAATACGGCAAGACCTACGAACTGCTCATCTACGCCAACGACAACCACATCCTCTCCCGTCACCGCAACCCCCGCGACCGCCGCGTAGCCGCCTGGTTCCGCTCTCACGGCTCCCGCTAGGGCCAGTCGTGCAGTGCGTCAGAAGTTTTGAGCCACCCTGTGGCGTTATCCCACGCTTTCAGCGTTCGCACATTGGCCGTCTGAAACCCAGGGTGGCGCCGCCGTCTCGCTTGCGCTCGCCGGGGCTGACCCTGGGCTGGCGAATCGCTCGCCTTCAGCGAGCCGGGACTTCTAACACAGTCGCTGGGCTGGCGAATCTGTCCCTTTCAGAAGGGACAAAAAAACGGCGGCCCCGGCTCAGAGCTTATGACCGGCACTGGCCGGGGGTGACCCTGATGGGCTAGCGGGTCCGTCCCTTTTCAGGGACAAGAAACGGAGTAGACTGCTCGACCTGCCCGTTGGTCCAGAACGACATCATGTCCTGCGCCCTTCCCGGCGGCGGAGGGCCCCTACCACGGCTCTGCTTCGGTCTCCTACAAATGCAGGGAGCGCGGCATCTTCTAGCCTCACTCGTAGCGCAGGGCCTGGATGGGGTCGACTCGCGTGGCGCGCAGGGCCGGGAGGATGCTGGCGGCCAGTCCTACGGCCAGCGAGAGCAGGACGGCGCCCACGAAAGCCGGCGGATCGAGGACTCCCGCCAACACCAGGACGCTGGCCAGCAGCGTGGTGGCGAAAAACGCCAGCACCAATCCGGCCGCGATCCCGATGACCACGTAGAGCATTCCGCTGCGTACCACCAGGCCGAGGATGCGGGCGCGGTCGGCCCCTAAAGCCAGACGGATGCCGATCTCGCGGACGCGCCGGCTGACCGAATAGGAGACCATGCCGTAGAGTCCGATGGCCGTCAGGCACAGGGTGAGAAGGCCGAAGGCGGATGTGATGGCAGCCATGGCCCGGTTGAGGAAGAGCGGGATCTGGCGCAGCTCGTTGAAGGTCATCAGTTGGTTGGGCGCCAGCCGGCCGTCCAGCGCCCGCAGTTCCTGCCTCAGCAACCCGCGCATCCGGGCCGGATCGCCGCTGGTCCTGACGTGGACCGTCATGTGGGCGAAATAGGCCAGTTGGAAGGGCAGGTAGATGAATGAACGGGGTGATTCGGCCAGAGACGAATACTTGGCGTCGGAGGCCACCCCTACCACCTCTGCTTCGATCTCTTCGCCGGCGAAGGTGATCCTCTTGCCCAGCGCGCTCTCATCCGGCCAGTAGCGCTTGGCCATGGTTTCGTTGATAACGATGGGCGGCGGGGAGCCGGGTGTCGGTGCGGCGGTTCCGTGGGCGCGGCCCTCTTTGAGCGGGATTCCCATGGTCCTGAAGTAATCGGCGCCCACCGAATTGACGGCGATGGGGATGGCGCTGCGTCCCTGGGGAGGCTCATGGCCCGGGATGCGCACTCCCATGCGGTCGCTGGAACCCGCCAGGGGAACGATAGAGGCGACGCTGACGCCTTCCACGCCGGAGTGGGCCTGGAGGCGCTCGCTCAGGTCGCGGATGAAGGCGCGAGTCCGCGTTTCATCGTAGCCATGGCGCTGAAAATCGATCTCGGCCAGCAGCAGGTTGTCGGCGTTAAAGCCGGGGTTGAGGCTTTCTGCCATGGAAAGATCGCGCAACAGGAGGCCGGCCACCGTCATCAGCACCAGGGAAACGCACACCTGGGCCACCACCAGTCCGCCTTGCCAGCGGGTGCGGAAGCGGGTGGAGGTAGCGCTGGAAGCGTCTCCCTTGACGGCGGCAGCCACCTCGGTGCGGGCCGCCTGCATGGCGGGCACGAGTCCGAAGGCCACGCCCGCCGCCAGGGCCACCAGGAAAGTGAAGGCGATCAAGGTCCAGTTGAGTGACAGGTCGGGAGAAAAGGCGGCGAACTGCTCCAACGGCGGACGCGCCCACATCAGCACCTGCTGGGTCAGCAGGATCACGGGCAGGGCAGCCGGTCCGATGAGTACTGCCGTAAGGATGCTCTCGGTGAGGAACTGCCGCGTCAGTTGCCAGCGGTCGGCGCCCATGGCCTTGCGCACGGCGATTTCGCGTCCGCGGGCCGAGACGCGCGCCAGCATCAGGCTGGCCACGTTAGCGCAGGCCACCAGCAGCAGCAGTCCCGAGACGGCCATGACGAAAGCCAGCAGTCCCCGGGTGCCTTGGCGGTACTCTTCGGGAATGGCCGCGGCCGGCACCAGTTCGACGGTTAGCGCCTGGGCCTCGGCGGGGAAGTCCTGTGCGATGGATGCCACCACGCCTGCGATGCTGCTGCGTGCGCTCTCCAGGGTGATGTCGGGCCGCAGGCGTCCGGTGATGTTGAGCCATCCCCATCCCCAGCGCTCCCGCGACAACCCTCGCGGACGCACCTGCTCGTACATGCTCAGCGGAGCCCACAGTTCAGAGGCGAAGATGTCGTAGGCGCCGCGGAAGCCGGCCGGCATGACGCCCACCACCTCGAAAGGGTGGGTGTTGATGAAGACGGTGCCTCCCAGCACGTCAGGAGCCGCGCCGAAGCGCGTCCGCCACAGGCTCTCGCTGATGACGGCCACGGGATGTCCGCCTTCCGCCTGGTCGTCCCCCGGACTCAGTCCGCGCCCGAGCAGGGGCTGCACGCCCAGCACCTCGAAGTAGTTGCCGCTGACGATTTCGCCGCGCTTGATCTCGGCGCCCTCGCCCGTCCCCAGGCTGAAGGTGATCAGCGTATGGGCGGCCAGTCCCTGAAAGGCCCGGGCTCGGGAGCTCAGCTCGCGGTATTCAGGATAGGAAAAAGTACCGTAGCGGCTGCCGTCGGGAAGCTGCGAGAAGACCCGCATCAAACGGTCGGGCTGGGGCAGATCGGGCTGGCTGAGCAGCAGCGCGTCGGTGAAGCTGAAGATGGCGCCGTTGGCCCCCACGCCGATGGCCAGGATGAGTACGGCCACAAGAGTCATCCCGGGAGTCCGCCTGAGGACCCGAAGGCCGAAGCGGATGTCGTTCCAGATGGTACGCAAGGTCGTCTTCCTCGAAGAGGACGTCCGGGGCCGTTCTCTGAAAGAGCGGCCGAACGTCGACTTCATTCTTCTCCCGGCGATGGGCGGACGCACCTCGACCGTGAACAGTTGGTCGAAGTCGGCGTCCAGACCACGAAGCAGCCTCTCCCGGGTGCGTCCGCCGGGGTAGGGGCGCTTGCCGTTGACCAGCAGAGACAGGTGTCCCTTGCTGATACCCAGCCGGATGGCCCAGTGATTCTGGCTGAGCCTTCCGCGCTCCAACATGCGGGCCAGCTCCCGGTGTTTGAGGCGTATTCTCACGAGGCGTTTCGATTCTTGCCGACCCCGATTCCAGAAGTCAAGGGTCGGGTCCAGAAAGCGTTTTCAACTGTTCACGCCCGGCTTTCAGCGGAACAACGGTTCAGCGCCGCCGTGCTATTTTGAAGGGCATCTTCAGAGAATGAACAGGGGGGAACATGTTGAGTGCCGCCGTCACGACTTCTTCGTCCGCCACCTGATGGGCGTCGATCCTCCCGGCTGGAACTCCGGCCTCACGCTGAAGGAAGAAGACCAGGCCAACCCTGCCCAGAATTCGTCCAACGGTGCTCCGTCCCCCCACTCCTTCAACGACCCGTCCCCCTACGACCCGCCTCTCTGGTGGTGGTAGCGAGTGGAGAGTACTTAGCCGAAGACCCTTTCCAGAGGCAATTCCAGCTCCGGATAGTCATCCATTTGCAGGACCTCGGGGCGGTTGAAGGTGTTGAGCTGCTCGTAGCTGCCGTCGTCGCAAAGGCCCAAGACCTCGATGCGGTCCAGGTCGGGGTCTGCGATCCAGTAGTGAGAAACGCCGAAGCGCGAATAGAGCGCCGATTTCACCAAGACATCCCGTCGGCGGGTCGAGGGCGACAGAATCTCGACGACTGAGGTGGTCAAGTTGCTGCGGGGCCTTTGACAGTCAACTGGACCAGTCCTGGACCGGTCTTCCCTCCGACGGCAAAGATCCGGTGGACATGCCGTCACGTTTGCACTATAGTGGTTGCCACTACAATGAAGGACGCCAGACGATTCTTGCCGTTGACGCACTTGGCTTATCACGTCCTGCTGGCCTTGGCCGGCGGGGCGGGGCATGGGTACGCCATTGGGAAAGAAGTCGAGGAGAGGTCGGCAGGGAGGCTCTCGCCCGCTACCGGGAGCCTGTATCAGGTGCTGAAAAGGCTCCGCGAGGACGGCTTGATCGAGGAGGCGCCCGACGCGGCTCCATCAGGCGGGGATTCCCGCAGGCAGTATTTTCGCTTGACCCCGCTCGGAACCGCCGTGGCCGAAGCTGAGACGGCGCGTCTGAGGGAACTCTTGCTGGCCGCCAGGGAGCGCAATCTGGTTTCGGGAGATCTCTGAAGGTGTGGCTCTTTCGATGGCTGTTGAAGTTGGCTCCGGAACCGTTTCGACGGGCGTATGGCGCGGGGATGGAGAGAACCTTCCAGGAAAGGCTGCATGAAGCCCGGGAGCAGGGAGGACTGCGCCAGGCGGCATTCTGGCTTCATGAGTTGAGCAGTTTGGCCGGGCTCTCTCTTGCCGAACGCATGAGGCAAGGGAAGGTTGTATTGGCCAGGGAGCAGAGGAAAAGAAAGAGGGGCATGATGCTGGATGGGTTGTGGAGCGATCTTCGCCTGGCTTGGAAAACGCTGAAGCGCAAGCCGCTGGCTTCGGTTGTGGTGGTGGCCACCCTGGCGCTGGCCATCGGCGGAGGGAGCGCGGTTTTTTCGGTGGTGGAAGGCGTGGTTCTGCGCCCGCTTCCCTACCACGAGCCTGAGAGGCTGGTGGGTGTGTGGCAGTTGCAGCGCCACGACGCCGGCCAAAACTCGATGTCCTTGCCTAATTTTCTCGATTGGCAGGAGCAAAGCGAGACCTTCGCGGAGTTGGCGGCCTTTAAAGGGAGTTCCCTGGTGCTTTCCTACGAAGGGCGGACGGAGCGGGTAATGGGGGTTGAGTCCACTGCCGAGTTCTTTTCCGTCTTCGGGGTCGATCCTCTGCATGGCAGGACCTTCCTGCCTGACGAAGACGGGCCGGCCGGCCGGCGCGTGATCGTGCTTTCGCATGCCTTCTTCTCCAGCCGTTTCGGAGGCGATTCGGCCATCGTGGGTCAGTCGCTGACCCTCAACGGGCGGGCTTATGAGGTCATCGGCGTGATGCCGCCGGAGTTCCGCACGCCCGATTACCCCAACGCCCAGTTCTGGGAGCCGATCCGCGAGGACGCCGAGTCCTCTTGCGGACGCGGATGCCTGATCTACCGGTCGGTGGGGCGGCTGGCTGACAACGTCAGCATGAGCCAGGCTTCGGCCGAACTGAACACCATAAGCCGGCGTTTGGAAGAGGCTCATCCCGAAGACAATGCCGGCGTGGGGGCCATGCTGGTCGACCTGCACCAGCAGACCGTAGGCGATGTGCGTCCCATTCTCTCGCTGCTGGTGGCCGCCGTGGGACTGCTTTTGCTCATCGCCTGCGCCAATGTCACCAACATCCTCTCCGCCCAAGCCGCCGTCCGCCGCTCCGAGGCCGCCATGCTGCAGGCGCTGGGGGCCTCTTCGGGACGCCTGATGCGGCGACTCTTGCTGGAGGGGTTGCTGCTGGCCGGAGTCGGCGGCGCCCTCGGACTGTTGATGAGCTTCCTGGGGCTGGACGCGCTGCTCGCGCTGGCACCGGAGGAATTGCCCCGCCTCGACCAAATCACCCTCAACGCCCCGGTGGTGCTCTTCAGCCTGCTGGTCACGGCCGCCACCGGAATCCTTTTCAGCCTGCTGCCCGCCTTTCAATTGAAACGTCAACAGCCGGCCCAGGTCCTGTCCTCTTCAGGACGTACTCACTCGGGCGGCGGAGGCGGCTACTCGCGCCAGGCCCTGGTGCTGGTGCAGGTGGCCATGGCCGTCCCCCTGCTCATCGCCTGCGGACTGCTGCTGCGCAGCTTTTGGACGCTGGCCGCAGCCGAGGTGGGATTCCAGTCGGAACGCCTGCTGGCCGCCCGCGTCTACCTGGCCGGCGAGCGCTACGAAACCGACCGTCAGCCCCGGCTCGACTTCTTCCGCCGCCTGCTGGAGGAGGTGCGCAGCCAGCCCGGAGTGCGGGCTGCGTCAACCGTCTGGATTCCTCCGCTGACCGACAATGCCGTCATCACAAGCTTCACCATACAAGGCCGCCCCGAGCCGCCGCCGGGACAGCATCCCGGAGCCGAAATGCGGGTGGTCGGCGATCGCTATTTCAGCACGGTCGGCATCCCTCTCCTCAAGGGACGTGCCTTCGACGACACCGACCTCCCGGAAAGCCAGAAGGTGGCCGTCATCAGCAAAGCCATGGCCGACCGTCACTGGCCTGACAGCGATCCGCTGGGCCAGTTCGTCGAATTGGGCCTGAGCTTTGCAGGGGATCACGAAGGCCAATACCACCAAATTGTGGGTGTGGTGGGAGACGTCAAGCTGCGCGGACTGGCGGTGCCTGAACGGGCCACCGTCTACTTGCCCTATTCTCAGAACGCTCCCACCGTGATGAGCCTGATGATGCGTTATGACGGCGACAGCGGACCGTTGGTGGAAAGCGTCCGTAAGGCGGTGGCCGATCTCGACCCCAACCTGGCCGTCTACGACATCCGAAGCATGAGCGAGAGCCGGGCCCGAGGACTGGTCGAGCCCCGTTTCTACGCCCTGATGTTGGGATACTTCGCCGTCGTCGCCGCCCTGCTGGCGGTGCTGGGAGTCTATGGCGTGGCCGCCTACCAAACCGCCTCGCGGACGCGCGAGATCGGCATCCGCATGGCCCTGGGCGCCCGCCGCGGCCAGGTCCTGCAAGCCGTCATGCGCTCCGGCCTGGGACCGGTGGCCTTAGGCCTCCTCCTGGGCACCGTCGTCGCTTTCAGCCTGTCCAACCTGCTGATGGGCCTTCTCCATGGCGTCGACCCCCTTGACCGGCTCACTTTCGCCTCGGCCTCATCCCTGTTGCTGTTGGCTGCCGTCGGCGCCGTCTACCTCCCCGCCCGCCGCGCCTCCCGAATCGACCCCTCCATCTCCCTCCGCTGGCAGTGAGGAGGGGCCGGTTGAGCTTCGGACGATCAACTCCGGCTGGATGGAGACGGTGGCGCCCAGGTCGGCGCCTGAATCGAGGTGGGAGAGGAGGAGGCGGGCTGCTCTTTGGCCCATTTGGCGCAAGGGTTGGCGGATGGTGGTGAGAGGCGGGTTGAGGAAAGGGGTGCTGCCTAAGTCGTCGAATCCGATGATTGAGAGGTCTTCGGGAATCTTGAGACCGGCATCGAGGAAGGCTCGGGTGGCGCCGATGGCCGAGATGTCGTTGAAGGCGAAGAGGGCGGTGAAGGGGAGCCCGGTGTCGAGGAGTTTGCGGCCGTATTGGAAGCCTTCCTGGTAGCCTCCCTCCTGTTGGAAGGATTCACCGTAGGAGGGCGATTGCAGTTGCAGGACCAGGCGGGGGTCGATTTCCAGGTCGAGCGATGAGGCCGCCGCTTCGATGGCGCGCCAGCGGTCGGCGGCGTCGACGTTGCCGGCCGAGCCTTTCAGGTAGGCGATTCGCCGGTGCCCCAGTTGGCTCAGGTGGGAGAGCGCCTGGTGAACCGCGGCGCCATGGTCGAGCACCACGCTGGTGCTGCCCTTCACGGGACGGTGCCCCGAGATGACCACGCAGGGAAGGGGGGGAGGACCCTCGAGCTGGGCCGCGATGAGGATGAGTCCCTCCACCCCGCGGTCCTCCAGCAGGCGCATGGAGCGCTCCAACTGGGCCGGTCGTGATCGGTGGCTGACCATCAGGTAGGAGTAGCCGTCGGCGTCCAACTGCGATTCCACGCCGCTCAGCAAGCCGGCGCTGTAGCCTTCGCTGAACTCGGGCACCAGCACGCCTACCGAAAACGTCCGCTTGCCTCGGAGGGAGCGGGCCAGGTAGTTGGGACGGTATCCCAGCTCCTCGGCCGCCTGTGTCACCTTGGCCCGAGTCTCGGCGGCCAAGGCCTGCGCCCGGGGAGCCCCGCTCAGCACCAGCGAGACGGTCGAAGGCGAGACGCCGACGCGCTCGGCGATGTCCTTTAAGGTGACCCGCTTAGGGGTTTGACTGGATCGATCCACGAGATTCTTTTCTGATAGCGCCCGGAGGCACGTAACGCTATCTCACGCCTTCAGCGTTCTGGCTGCTGTGCTGTCGCAACCCAGGGTGGCGCTTCCGTCTCGCTTCGCTCGTCGGAGCTTACCCTGGGCTAACGAATCGCTCGCCTTCAGCGAGCACGGACTCGGTCTCAACTCGCTCGCCGGCTCGGCCTACGCAGCCCTGGCGAATAGGGGCGGATCGCTCGCCTTGAGCGAGCACGGACTCCCTCGAAAGGGGTTGCCGACGCTCCGAACTCATCTTGACATTACCTGCGAGATGGTATTAAATCACGCCTCATCGACGAGTTCAATCGTTTGAATAAAGAAGATCAGGTGGAGATACCGTCATGGGGAACACTGCCGGCATCGCGGCGCTGGACTGGGTCGTCATCGGCATCTACTTCGCTATCGTGGCCGACATCGCCGGCTGGGCCATCCGGCGCGAGCGCAGCGGTAGGGAAACCTCGGCCGGCTGCTGTCAGGAATCACGCTGATTCTGGTAGGCCTGGTCATGATTCATTTTTCACCTCTTTTCTTCAACTGAGCAAAGGACATAAGCGCATGGCACTGAACGATCTTCGTCCTCAAGCCCAACAGCGCTCGCCGGAAGAGCTGGTCCGGCATCTGCAGAGCTTCGAGCTGGACCTCAAGTTCTCGGCGGGCATTTGGTTTTTCTCTCCCTTCGACTCCCGCTTTCACGACAAGTACAAGGCCGACATCGGGCTGGAGCAGCGCCTGGAGATCGCCGCCGGCCTCAAGGACTACGGGCTGGCGGGACTGGAAGCCCATTACCCCAACGAAATCAACGAAGATAATCTCGAGATTTGGAAGTCGTTCGCCAGGGACACGGGGATTCCGCTCATTACCGTGGTTCCGCTGCTCTTTTACGATCCTCAGTTCGAGTGGGGGTCGCTTTCCAGTCCCCTGCCGGGGCCGCGCCAAGCCGCTATTCAACGAACTGTCGAGGCCTTCCAGATTGGGCAGGAGGTAGGGGCTGATTTCTCGGTGGTGTGGCCGGGCATCGACGGCTACGAGAACCCTTTCGGAGTCGACTTCGCCGCCATGAGGCGCCGCTTCAGCCAGGGCCTGACCCAGGCCATGGACGCGGTGCCCGGCACTCGCGTGGCCTTCGAACCCAAGCCCTACGAACCCCGCGGACGCATTCTCTACGGACTCACTCCCGAAGGCGTGCTGCTGGGCCACGAGGTCGAGGCCCAGCTCGAGCATCCGCGCAACCGCGAATTGCTCGATGAAGGCCACAAGCTGATGTGCATGAATCCCGAGATCGGCCACGTCCACATGGGATTCGAGGACCTGCCCTACGCTTTGAGCTGGCCGCTGGGCGAAGGACGCCTGGCACACACCCACTGGAACAGCCAGCCCCTGGGCAACTACGACCAGGACCTCAACGTGGGAGCGGTCTCGCCCGAGCAGATGGAAGCCGGACTCTACACCCTCAAGATGCACGGCTACCAGGGCTACTTCGGTATCGACATCAATCCCGAGCGGATGCCCGTCGACGTGGCCCTCAAGATCTCCATGGACGCGCTGCGGGCCGCCAACGACCGCATCAACGGCCTGGATCATGCCGGTATCGTAGAGGCCATGATGCGTCCCGACGTCCATCGCGGCTGGATCGAAGCCCACCTGGTGCGTCAACGGGCGCCCGACCCGGCCGCCCTTCCGCCCATTGAAGAGACGCTTTCCAGCAAGGAGAAGAAATGATGCGCCTTAACGCCGTCCTCGCCCTGTTGCCGGCCCTGCCGTCGCCGCATCCTGTCTTGCTGGCTCAGGATGCCTCCCAGCCGCTTTACAAAGATTCCGATCAGCCGGTGGTTCTCAGGGTGGAGTGACGATGAGCTTGGCTCTCGGCATCGATGTTTCCACGACGGCCACCAAGGCCCTCTTGTTGAGCGAGAAAGGGGAGGTGGTGTCGGTGGCTTCCTCTTCCTACGAGCTGTCGACGCCGCGTCCGCTGTGGGCCGAGCAGGACCCCAGGCTTTGGTGGGAGGCGGCCTGCCAGGCCGTCAAAAGGGCGCTGCAAGAGGCTGGAGCCGCTGCTGATTCGGTGTGTGGGGTGGGACTGACCGGGCAGATGCACGGGCTGGTGCTGTTGGATGAGAGCGGAGAAGTGCTGCGTCCCGCCATTTTGTGGAACGACCAGCGGGCTTCAGCTCAATGCGACGAGATCCGCCGCCGTCTGGGGCTGAGGAAACTGGTCGAGATCACCGGCAACGACGCTTTTCCCGGATTCACGCTGCCCAAGCTGATGTGGGTGCGCCGCCATGAGCCCGAGATTTATTCCCGCCTCCGCCGGGTGTTGCTTCCCAAGGACTACCTGCGCTACAAGCTGACGGGAGGGTTCGCCACCGACAAAGCCGGGGCGGGCGGTACTTTGATGCTCGATCTGCGCAGCCGCGATTGGTCGCCGGAATTGCTGCAGGCCTTTGACGTCCCCTCGAGCTGGCTGCCGCCTACCCACGAAGGCACTGAAGTCACCGGGGAAATCAGCGCGTCCGGCTCCCGTTTCACCGGCTTGGCAGTGGGAACGCCGGTGGTCGGGGGAGGCGGCGATCAAGCAGCCGGAGCCGTGGGAACGGGCGCCTGCAAGCCAGGTGTCGTCTCCCTCACGCTGGGGACGTCAGGCGTGGTCTTCGCTTCCTCGGAGCGTCCGTTAACTGACGATAAAGGCGCGCTCCATGCCTTCCCTCACGCCCTGCCCGGCACCTGGCACGTCATGGGCGTCATGCTCTCGGCCGCCGGCAGCCTGCGCTGGCACCGCGACGTCGCCGCCGCGGGAATGGACTTCGCCGAACTGGTGCAGGAAGCGGCCGACATCGCGCCGGGCTGCGACGGCTTGCTCTTCCTCCCCTATCTGTCAGGCGAGCGGACGCCTCACGCCGATCCTAAAGCGCGGGGAGCCTTCCTGGGACTGACCCTCTCCCACCAGCGCGCTCACATGACCCGGGCCGTGCTGGAAGGCGTCGCCTTCGCCTTGGCCGATAACCTGGCGCTCATGCAAAGGGTCGGCATTTCCGGCGTGCGCCAAATCCGCCTCGCCGGCGGCGGAGCCCAGAGCCCGGTGTGGCGTCAGATTCTGGCCGACGTCCTCGACACCGAACTGGTGGCCGTTGAGGCCCCTGAAGGCGCCGCCCTGGGCGCCGCCATGCTGGCCGGCATCGCAACCGGCCTCTGGCCCGACATCGAGCAGGCCACTCAGGCTGCCGTCAATCTGGGCCAGCCCATCCGTCCCCGCCCCGACAGCGCAGAAGCTTACCGTCCCCACTACGACCGCTTCCGTGAGGCTTACCGCTCCTTGCGTCCGCTCTTTGAACTCTAGCCGTTTCAACACTTCGAACTTCGCAAATCGAACCTCGACCTTCGACCTGGCTCAGCGGTCGAGGACGAAGATGAGGTAGGTGTTGAGGATGTAGGCCAGGGCCAGGAAGACGCTGACCCAGCCGACGATTCTGAAGGGGCGGTGGCGGGTGCCCTGGTAGATTCCGACGACCGCCAATCCCGTCATGATCATGGAGGAGAGCGCCGAAATCAGGTGCAGCGGCGAAGCGGCGGCCAGCAGAGGGCCCGGCAAGAAAGCGCTGTCGGCGACGGCCAGAACCAGGATGTTGAAGAGGTTGGAGCCGAAGAGGTTGCCCACCGCCATGTCGATGGCGCCCAGGCGGGCCGCGGCCAGGGTCACGACCATTTCGGGCAGGGAGGTGGCCAAGGCGATGAAAAGGCTGCCGATGAAGGTGCTCTGCCAGCCCATGGCCGCTCCCAGGTCCTCGCCCACGAAAGGCAGCCAGATGCCCACGCCCACCACCACCAGGGAAGCCGCCGTGTAGCCGAATACCGCCTTGGGAAGACTCACGTGCAGGTAGTCGAAGTCGGCTTCCACCGTCATCTCAGCCTGGCGGCTGCGTTCAAATGTGAAGATGTTGCGCATGGCCAGCAGATAGATGGCCACGATCAGGGGAGTGGAGAGGCTGACGTGCAGTAAATGCGGCGGTTCGCCGTATCCGGCCAGCACCAGGCTGAAGGCGCCCACGCCGATGATGACCAGACTGTAGCAGGCCGAAACGATGAGTCCGTTGTTGGTTCTCTCATAGACCGAGTCGGGACGCAGGACGAAGTCGATGAGAACGATGATGGCCAGGTTGAAGACGCAGCTTCCGAAAATGCCTCCCACGGCGATGTCGGGCGCCTGAGCCAGGGTTACGGCGCTGAGTGCGGTGACCAGCTCGGGAAGGGAAGTCACCGTGGCCAGCATCAGTATCCCGATCCAGGTGCCGCTCAAGCCCGTCTTCTCGGCGATCACGTCTCCGTAGAGGGAAAGCCGGCTTCCGGCCAGGCCGATGAGAAGGAGGCACACGGCGAACTCGATCCACGCCATCACCATCGGGCCCGTTCCCCCTTTGCCATCGCTGCATGGTACGCGAATGGGTCGGCTCAGATCAAAGCCGACCATGTGCAGCGGTCGAGGACGAAACATCTGTACCCGTAAACACATCTCTAGTAGCGATGACAGAGAAAAGAGATTTGAGAAACGACTTGACCTGGGGCTGATCGGATCTTAGGTCTTTAGCATGGCGGTCGGGGGGGACAGCGTCCCGGCCTTGACATAGATTTTCGAATTCGGCCCGCCTGACGGAGCGATTCCGGGGCGGGCCGGGTTCTCTCTGGACAAAAAACATGCAAGACAACGCTACTGAAAACAGATCGAGCCTTCCGCTGCTGCCGCTCAAGAACTCGGTGGTTTTTCCCCACCTGCTGGCTCCCCTTTCGGCCGGGCGCCCCCAATCGATGGCAGCTATCGAGACGGCTCTCAACACGGAATCCAAGGAAATCCTCATCGTGGCCCAAAAAGATGCCTCGGTGGAGAATCCTCAATCGTCCGACCTCTACGAGGTGGGCGTTCGGGCCATCATCCGCAAGGTGGCTCGCCGCGAGAAGTCGATGGAAGTGCTGGTTCAGGGAGTGGAGCGCGTCAGGCTGGACGCCGTGGGTGCAGGGGCCGATGGCTACTTGCAGGCCTACTTTTACCCCGCTCCCATCCGCGAGGACGACTCGGCCGAGACGGAAGCCCTCTTTCGCTCCGTGCTGGAGACCTCGGCGCAGGTCTTCGCGCTGGCCCGCCATCAGGACTCCTTCGACCTCAATGCGCTGCTGGGCAAGACCAGCGACCGTCCGCGCATCACCTACCTGCTGACGTCAATGGCGGGCATGGAGGTCGAAAAAGAGCAGAAGATCCTGGAAGCCAACTCGCTCGGTGTGGCCCTTCAGCAGTTGAGCGACATTCTCAGCTACGAACTGCAGGTGCTGGAGCTTCGCGAGAAGATCTCCAGCCAGGCCCAGAGCGAGATCAACCAGGAGCAGCGGCAGTACATCCTGCGCCGCCAACTGCGCCAGATTCAGCAGGAACTGGGAGAAGAGGACGGCGAGGGAGCCGAGATCGAGATGCTGCGCGAGCGCCTGGAGGAGGCCGAACTGCCGGAGGAGGCCCACAAGGAGGCTGAACGCGAGCTGAAGCGCCTCTCGCGACTGCAGGCCGCTTCGCCCGAGTACCACACCATACGGACTTACCTCGACCTGATCCTCGACCTGCCCTGGAACAAGACCACCCAGAGCGAGATCGACCTGCAGCACTCCAAAGACGTGCTGGATGAAGATCACTACGATCTGGAAGAGGTCAAGGAGCGCATCCTCGACCAGTTGGCGGTGCACAAGCTCAATCCCGGCGCCAAGGCGCCCATCATCTGTTTCGCTGGACCTCCGGGCGTGGGTAAGACCTCGCTGGGCAAGTCCATCGCCCGATCGCTCAACCGTCCCTTCGAGCGCATCAGCCTGGGCGGACTGCACGACGAGTCGGAACTGCGCGGACACCGCCGCACTTATATCGGTTCCATGCCGGGACGCATCATCCAGGCTTTGCGCCGCGCCGGCAGTAAAGATCCGGTGCTGATGCTGGACGAGATCGACAAGCTGGGACGCGACTTCCGGGGAGATCCGGCGGCCGCCCTGCTGGAGATCCTGGATCCGGCCCAGAACCATACTTTCCGCGACAACTACGTGGATCTGCCTTTCGACCTTTCCAAGGTCTTCTTCATCGTCACGGCCAACACCCTGGGGACTATCCCGCGTCCCCTGCTGGACCGTCTGGAAGTGATCCGCCTGGAAGGCTACACCGCCGACGAGAAAGTGCAGATCGCCAAGCGCTACCTGGTGCCGCGCCAAATCGACGAAGTGGGACTCGATGAGCAGCAGTGCGTCATTGGCGACGACACCCTGGAGCGCATCGTCGACCGCTATACCCGCGAAGCGGGCGTCCGCCAACTGGAGCGGGCGGTGGGCAAGATCGCCCGCAAGGTGGCGCGCCAGTTCGCCGAGGGCCGGCAAGAGGCCGTGCAGGTGCAGATCGGCGATCTGGACGACATGCTGGGCGTGGAGCTTTTCTTCCCCGAGGAGGCGCGCCGCAAGCTGTCGCCGGGGGTGGCCACGGGACTGGCCTGGACGGAAAGCGGAGGGGACGTCCTCTTTATCGAGGCCTCCCTGCTGCCGGAAGGCCGCGGACTGACCTTGACCGGCCAATTGGGTGAGGTGATGCAGGAGTCGGCCAAGGCGGCTCAAAGCTATATCTGGTCGCGGGCCCAGCAGTTCGGCATCGATCCAAAGCAGTTCAAAAACTCAGGTGTGCACATCCATATCCCGGCCGGAGCCATCCCCAAGGACGGCCCCTCGGCCGGCGTGACCATGGTAACGGCGCTGGCCTCACTCTACTCCAAGACGGCGGCCCGGGCCGATACCGCCATGACTGGCGAAATCACCCTCTCGGGGCTGGTGTTGCCGGTGGGAGGGGTCAAGGAAAAAGTGCTGGCCGCTCAGCGGGCGGGAGTCGGCCGCGTGATTCTGCCCGCCCAGAACCGCAAGGATCTCAAGAAGCTCCCCGACAACGTGGCCGGGCAAATGGAGTTCATCTTCGTGGAGAACGTGGACCAACTGCTCAGCGCCACTATACCCGAGATCCCCAACTGGAAGCCCACCCTGTCCGATTCGGACTCGGCGCACGTGGTTTGAAGCAGTCCGGCGGGCTTCAGTCCTTTGCCGCCAGGTAACCCTCGCGGTGGCGCAGTCGCAGGTTCTTGCGCTCGCTTCGGACCTCGATCTTGCGGAACTCGCCGTCCCTCTCGGGATTGGAAGAGACGTAGGAGAGAGTGTAGAGCGAGCGCAGTTCCTCGGCGATGGAGGCGAAGACCGTGGCCAGGTTCGATACGTCCGAGCGGGCCTTGAAGTTCTCGCCTCCGGTGAACTTAGCCAGATTCTTGAGATAGCTTTGAGCGATGTTGTAGCGCAGCCTCTCGCGCTCGATCGCTTCGCGCTCTTCCTGGATGTCGCGGGGGGTGCGGCGCCGCGGCGGTGTGGGAACTGGGACCGGCAGCGGATTGATATCGGGCGTGGGCGTGGGACTTTGACCGGGTACGGTGGGCGGAGATCCCGCGGGCGGAGCTCCCAAGGGTCCTGCCGTGGGGTTCCGATAGTACTCGCGGATTTTCCTGATGGCGTCCATCTCGGTGTCGAAGTAGACGGTGTAGATAAGGGTATTCGACTCCTTGGCCTTGTCCAGCGTGTCCCTGGAACTCGTCAGGTGGCTGGCGGTATCGACACCGTCGGTGAAGATCACCAGAACCCGTCTGTAGCGACTGCGCTCCATCTGTTCCAGAGCCAGCCAGACGGCCTCGTAAACCTGCGTGGAATCGCCGGTGCGCGTCGACTTGATGGCCCGGTGGGTGTCGTCGCGGTTGGCAGTGAAGTCGGAGTCGAAGTAAACCTCGTCGTCGAATGAAATCACCATCACTTCGTCCTGGGGGTGAAGGGCATTGACGAAGTGAATGGCGGCGTCCTGAATCTGGCCCAGCTTGCCCACCGTGCTGTAGCTGGTGTCGAGCACCAGTCCCACGCTGAAGGGCGCCTCCACGGGGAAGAAATTGAGGATCTCCTGCTCGACGCCCTCCTCGTAGATTCTGAAGTCGTCCTTCTTCAAGCCCTTGACCGGAGTTCCGTTTGGCGTGACGGCCAAGACGTCGACTTTGACGGCGTCGACGCGGGCGTCGATGCTGGGAGGCTGCTGCTGATCCTGGGATTGGGCCTGCGCCCAGAGCGGACACACGGCCAGGAAAACAACAAGAAACATCCGAATAGCGCGCTGATGTGGCATGAAATCTCTCCCTACTTATATTGTCCGATGCGCCGGCGCTTGGAAAGTATCAGCCTGGAAGCTCGACACCAGACTGGAAAAATTCCCGCCGGCTATAGAATAGCCGCGCTTAAGAGGGCGTAATCAACATTGCTATGACGAAATTTCATCGAGGCATTCTCATCAACAAGATTCCTGTTTCGACCATCCCCGGCCTGATCTTCGCCGCGGGGGTGGTCGCGATCGTGCTGATCGGACTTCCCACCCTGATCGTCCCCTTCCTGGCCTGCATCGTGCTGGGCGTGGCTTTGGCCTTCGTGCGGCGATGGTGGCTCAACCGCACCTGAGAGAGGAGCGTCTCGGCTGCTCCGCCCACCCTTTCCCGCCTCCCGGCTCGCTTCCCGCCTTCCATACCGATACAATGTCTCCCGCAACAATTCGAGCAACGGCGGGAGGATACGCCACCATGACACAGAGAATCATCAGTGCACTGCTGATTGTGCTGCTGGGCGCCTGCGGGGTCCCCTCGGGCGATCCGGCGGACGATTCCGGCAGCGAAATCGAGGCTAAGTTGAACAAGTACACGACCGTCCGGCTGACGACCGACCTGTCCGTCCTCGGCGATGAGCAGAAAAAGATCATCCCCTACCTCATCGAGGCCGCCAAGGCCATGGACGGGGCCTTCTGGCAACAGGCCTACGGCGACAAGAGCGAACTGATGCGGTCCATCTCCGATCCCCGGGTACGCCGTTACGCCGAGATCAACTACGGTCCCTGGGACCGCCTGGAGGAGAACGAACCCTTCGTCGAAGGCATCGGTCCCAAGCCCGCCGGAGCCAATTTCTATCCTCGCGATATGAGCAAGGACGAGTATCAGCAGGCGCTGGCCGACAACCCCGCCCTGGGCAGCCTTTACACCATGGTGAGGCGCGACCAGGACGGCGACCTGCAGGCCATTCCCTATTCAGAGTTCTTCCAGGACTCCTACGCCGTGGCTTCTCATTGGCTGGGCCGGGCCGCCCTGATGGCCACGAACGAAGGACTCAAGAAGTACCTCGACTCGCGCATCCAGGCCCTGCAGACCGACGAGTACCGGCCCTCCGACATGGCCTGGATGGACATGAAGGACAATACCCTCGATATCGTCATCGGTCCCATCGAGACCTACGAAGACCAACTGAACGGCGCCAAGGCCGCCAACGAGGCTTACGTACTGGTCAAGGATCAGGAATGGAGCCGCCGCCTGGCCCGCTACACCAGCATGCTGCCCGACCTGCAGGGCCAGCTTCCCGTGGATAAGGCCTACAAGAGCGAGACCCCGGGGCTGGAGTCCGACCTCAACGCCTATGACGTCGTCTACTACGCGGGCGACTGCAACGCCGGGTCCAAGACCATCGCTATCAACCTGCCCAACGACGAAGCCGTGCAGTTGGCAAAGGGCACCCGCCGCCTGCAACTGAAGAACGCCATGAGGGCCAAGTTCGACAAGATTCTGCTGCCGCTGTCCGACGAGATGATCGCTCCCGATCAGCGTCAGTTCATCGACTTCGACGCCTTCTTTTCAAACGTCATGTTCCACGAGGTGGCTCATGGACTGGGCATCAAGAACACCATCTCGGGAGAGGGCACGGTCCGCCAGGCTCTCAAGGAGAAGGCCTCCACGCTGGAAGAGGGCAAAGCCGACATCCTGGGACTCTTCATGGTCACCAAGCTGATCGACGGCGGCCAACTCGACTCCGACGTCCGCACCAATTACGTGACCTTCCTGGCCAGCATCTTCCGCTCCATCCGCTTCGGACTGGCCAGCGCCCATGGACGGGCCAATCAGGCCGAATTCAACTTCCTGCAAGAAGCGGGGGCCTTTCGCTACGACTCGGAAAACCATACCTACTCGGTAGATTTCGAGAGGATGCGCGAAGGGGTCGAGAAAATGGCGGCCCGCATCCTGACCCTGCAAGGCGACGGAGACTATGACGGCGTGAACCAGTTTTTGGAAGACTACGGCAAAGCCGGCGCCGACCTGGAATCCGACTTGCAGAGACTGGCCGAGAAGGGCATTCCCGTAGACATCGTTTTCGAACAGGGCGTGGAAGTCCTGGGACTGCAACCGGTGGCAGCCGAGGAGGAATAAGCCGCGCGCAGGAGGTCGGCCTATGGTTCGAAGACGGCCTGCTGGAAGTCTTTCCAACGGACCAGCACACGCCTGCCGTCATCGAGCTCGACGATAATGCCGTTGTTGTCCTCATCGACGTCGGCGCTGTCCTCGAGTTCGAAGGTGGGCCCCTGACGCAGCTTGACGCGGGCGCCCCGGTTGGTCTTTTCGATCGACTCGATGGCGGAGAAGAGCAGCGAGTAGCTCCAGTCGTCCTGCTCGCCGTCCAGCGTCTCCCAGGTGTAGGACTCGTCATTGTCCCAACGGATCTGGCCCCGGTAGGTCTTGCCGCTTTCGTCGGTGACGGTTCCCCGCAGCGGCGCCGACTCGGTGAAGTCGTCATACAAGAGAGGTTTCTCGGGGTCCTGCAGGACAAGGCTGCGGTAATCCCTCCAGGGCACGATCACTTCGCCCCATTCAGGGACGGCCACGACGATGCCGCGATTGTCGTTGTCGACGTCATTGGTGCCCGACAACACCAACTCGCGTCCGTCCTTGAGCTTAACCTTGGAAGCCCTGCGGCTCTCCTTTTCGATGGAAGCGATCTGGGAGAAGGGAAGGGAATAATCTTCGCCGTCCTGCTCGCCGTCCAATTCTTCGTTGCTGAGGGATTCGTCGCGGTCCCAGGTGATGTAGCCGGTGAAGGTCTCTCCCTGTTCGGTGGTGAGCACGCCATGAATGCGGCTCCCCACCTTGGAGCGGGCGCCCTGCGGCGGTGCTTTAAAGTCGATCCTCTCCACCCCGCGCCAGCGGAGTTTGACCTCGCCCTTCTCGGCGTCCTCGATGACGGAGGTTCCCAGGGCTGTTCCCATGTCGTTGGACCCGGCGTAATAGGTGATCTGGCGTCCTGAGCGCAAGGTGAGCCGGGCGTCGGAGCGATTCAGGATCTCGATGCTGCGGATCTGCCCGAAACGCACTGCCGAGGCGCGCCGGTTGGAATCCTCGTCGCCGTCATCCAGCCGCAAGCCCAAGAAGTAGGTCGGTTTCTCCTCCTCATGCTCAGGCATCAGTTCTTTCAACTGGCGCATGTGCTCTTCGGAGATTCTCTTGCCGCCGTTGAAGAGGTCGACCCAGGCCGTTTCCGTCCCTCCCCAGCGGATAAAACCCTCTAACACCTCGCCGTCGGCGAGGGTGATTCTTCCGTAGAGGCGGTCGCCGTCGGCGGTTGAGGCAGCCGCGGCGCTCAGGCATCCGGCCAGTGCTGAAACGAGGGCCAAGATTCGAATCTGCGAGCATAGGGTTCTCATAGTGTATTTTCCTTCCACATCCAAGGGCTTTCCCTAGCATACGGCAGACCACCCCCTGGATGTTCAACGCTTCTCGGGCAAGAGAAGTTAACAGGCGTCGAAATGCACCGGCCATTCGACCGCGGATGTGCGATTGGGTAACCTGTCAGCGGGAGGACAGAAGGTATGAAGATGATGACGACGAAGATGGGGATTCTGGCCCTGGCGCTACTCACCCTGGGGCCGCTTTCCGGCGTTGCGGCATCCGCCCAATTATGGGCTGGCTGGCAGGAGCAGGAATGGCATCCCGACTGGGAGGCCCTGGCCGAGGCCATTGCCTACCGGCTGGAGTTGCAGCCGGGAGAGAAGGTGCTCTTGCTCACCTATCCTGGACGCTTCCAGTCCCTGGCCGACCAATTGAGGAGCCAGGTGCGCCGGGCGGGCGCGGTGGACATGGGGCAGATGGAGGTTTGGCGGTTCACGCCTACCGGCGATCCCGCCTTTCAACCGGACGAGGCCTGGAATCGGGCCCGCGAGGCGGCACGCGAAATGCTCTCCGACGTTGACGTCACCCTCAAGTTGCCGGGAGCCCTCCCCTTCCACGCGCCTTACCAGGCCGTGCAGGATCTGCTGCGCCAAGGAAAGGGACGCACGGTGCATTTTCACTGGGAAGGAGCCTACGATCTGCAGGGCAATGCCCTTCCCGTCAGCGAAAGAGTCAGCCGCCTCTATGAGAAAGCCGTCCTGGAAACCGACTATGACGCCGTAGCCGAGACCCAGCGAAGCTTCGAATCGGCCATGCGCCAGCATCCCGTCCGCGTCACCACCCCCGCCGGAACCGACATCACTTTCCGCATCGGCGGCCGTCCGGTGACCCGCCAGGACGGGGACGCCTCGGCCACCCGGGCCTCGCAGGCACGCAACCTCATCGACCGCGAAGTGGAGCTGCCCTGCGGCGCCATCCGCGTGGCGCCCCTGGAGGAATCCGTCGAGGGCGTCATCGTCTTCCCCGAGACGACCTGGGCGGGCCAGAAGGTGCGCAACTTGCGCATGCGCTTCGAGAGGGGGCGGGTAGCCGAATGGAGCGCCCAAGAAGGCGCCCAGGCTGTGCAGGAAGAAATGGCGCAGGCCGGCGACGCTTCACGCGCTTTCCGTGAATTCGCGTTGGGATTCAACCCTCTGCTGGCAGTCCCCCGGGAAGATCCTTGGATTCCTTACTACGGCTACGGCGCCGGAGTGGTCCGTCTTTCCTTGGGCGACAACAGCGAACTCGGGGGCAACGTCGGCGGGGGCTACGTGCGCTGGAACTTCTTCGTCGACGCCGATGTGCAGGTGGGCGATGAAGCGTGGGTCCAACAAGGACGGCTGACCGCTCCGCGCTAGGCTTCGCAACCGCGATTTGAGAGTTGGCCTAGTGCTGCCGGCCATAAGTTCTGAGCCAGGGCCTTGCCAAGTTCGAGGTGCGATATGCGAAGTTCGAAAGAACCCCGAAGGGGTGCCATTCGCCAGCCCAGGGTCAGCCCCGGCGAGGGCAAGCGAGACGGCGGCGCCATCCTGGGTTTCAGACGGCAAAGGTCCGAACGCTGAACGTGGAATAACGCGACAGGGTTGCTCAAAACTTCTGGCGCACTGCATTAGTGGCCCTAGTTGGGCCTTGGGAATTGGGAGCTGCGCAGCTACTGGGTGAAGAGCTTGACACGAGCCTGGCGTTGCAGCCACTGCTCGTCTTCGGGAACGCCCTCCTTGAGTTCGAAGAACTCTTGTTCCATATCGCTGATGCCGCCCTGGTTGTCGAGGGTCAGCAGCAGACGGGCCAGTTGCCGTCCTCTTTCCACTCCTCCCAGCACGGTGGCGGATCCTGCCTCTTCAGGCGGAAAGAGAACATAGCGCTTCTCGGTGTGGATAATCAGCTTGACTTCAGGGTGGGCCTCAGCCAGCCGGTAGAAAAAACTGTCGGTTGCGATGGTCTTTGCCTCGCGCTCAACGTCGGCCAGGACGACCAGCCAGTCGGCCTCTTTGAGAACCTCGTCCTTGACTTGGGCAATGGCCTGCATGGGATTGGATGCGCGGAAGCCGGAATTGGGTTTGACGCGGCTGGGATCGGTCACGCCCAGGAAACCGATGCGCAGATTCCTTGACAGGCCCAGCCGCGATCCCTCGATCTCGACGACGGCGTAGCGCGCCGGAAGGGCGCGGGAAGAGCGCCGCGGCGTCAAGTTGGTGCTGATGATCTGAGTGGGCAGGTCTTCCAAGGCGCTCAGTTGATCCCAATAATGGAGGTCTTCGGAGGCCAGGTTCAGGACCGATACGGGGAATTCGCGCAAAGCCTCGGTCATCAGCTCGTTGACCATCGAAGACCCCGGCCCCAGCGCGGCGAAGAAATTGCCGGCATCCACCTGCAGGATGGGATGGGAGTGTTGGTCCGAGTAACTCGTCATGACTCCGGCGCGGCGGGCCAATCCGCCCGTGGGGTTGCCGCTGCAGCCGCAGGGCTCGAAGTTTCCGGCCAGTGAGGCCGAATAGAAAAGGGCCAGTCGGGAAGACTCGCCGCCTTCCCCGTCGCCGCCCGCCGCAAGGCCGGCCGTGGCGGTCAGGAGTGCCGCCGGCAGCACCGACAGGGCTGCTATCTTGAAGATGAACGATTTTAGCGCTTGGTATTTATAAGCAAGAGTCACAATTCACCCTTTCTCACACTCTCCGGAATCACCTTGCCATCGGCTCGAACCCATATAAAGATGTCGGGCTGGCGTCAAGGTTGCAGGTTCGGAGGACGGTTTCCCCAAATTCTTCCCCATTGCGAAGGCAGCAAGGTTGGACTTCCTACAAAATCCCGGTTGATCTCCTCAAGAAATCGTGGAAATAACTTGCTTTGTGAATCAAATACTTGTATCATCACAAAACTCTGTGATTCCATGACCCGAAGATATCCACGAGTGCGTTCCCGAGGGCATCTCGACAACGCTTATTGGGGAAGATCAGCGTGTCAGATCAAGAAGAGGCAGGATCGGGCGGAGATCGGCTAATCTGCCTTCGCTCACTGGCCGTGACTCTCTCGTCTTCACTAAAAGACAATGGTTTATGGCAGACGTTTTCTCCCTTGGCTGAGTGCGGGCTGTTCTTTATGAGTATGATGTGTTGACTTTCTTATGAACTTGAGGTAGATTGTCGACCTGTCGGAGCTTATACAAGGTGTCAAAAGCGCAGGTAGTAATCATGGAAAGGGGGAGCATCTTTATGCACTCAAAAGGTCCGATCAATAATTTTGTGTGTAAAAACCTTAGACAGATTCGAATCGGGAAGGGAATCAAGGTGCTGGAGGTTGCCAAAAAGACAGGCATTCCGGCCAGTTCTTACTCTTGTCTGGAGTGGGGACGCTACAAGCTGAATCTGGACAATCTGTTCCGCATCCTGCACGCAATCGAGGCCGACATTACCGATGTCTGGCCCATGGCTCACCGCAGCAGTCGCGAAGCCGTCACCAGAGAGCACATCCGCAAGGTTCTGGAAGCCTCCGAGGAAATGCGTCCGCCCACCATTTCCACCGACGACTTTATCCAAGCCGTGTGCCGCTGTTGCGGCGTGGACCGCATTGACCGCGAGGTAGCCCGCAACTCTAAGAAGATCCGAGAAATCCAAGTCTTAGCTTCAATCGTGGTGCGCGACGTGCCCCAGATAACATTGACTTCTCTCAGCCATCGGCTGGACGTCAATATCTCCTCGCTCTCTCACCGCACCCGACGCATGCTCAAGCAGGCGGGGAAGGATGAGGAGCTGGCTGAACGGATCGAAGACACGCGCGAGGCGGTGCTTTCCATGCTGCCTCTGGAGTTGGCTAAGGCGTCCTGAACTGGTCGAGGTCCGAACTCACCGGTAGTCGACTTCGAATTCCGCCGAGCAGCCCTTGTCGACCCAGATGATATTGCCTTGCCAGCCCCAGCTTTCCCCGCGGCGGCAGGGAGCGTCCGACTTCTGCTCGAGCAGGCGGACCCGGCGGATGAAGCGGTCCGCTCTGCAGGAGTTGTAGCGGTAGTCGTGGCTCTTGCAGGAAAGGACGTCGCCGTCCCGGCCTCCGGGCGGTGGCCCGCCGCCGCGGCCGTCCCGGTAGTAAACTTCGAAATCGGCTGAACAGCCTTCGTCCACCCATACGTAGTCGCGCCTGTATCCATAGCTGCGTCCCAGGCGGCACTCAGCGCCGGATCGCCGTCGCAGCAGGCGGATGTCGGTGATGCGCCCCTCCACGTAGCATTGTTCCTGGCGATAATCGCGGCTGCTGCAGGTGATCCTTTCTCGGCGGTCGCCGCCTCCGAATATGGGGCCCGAGGAGCCGTTGTCGACGTAATGGACCTCGAAGTCGCCGTCGCAGCCGTTGTTAACCCAGACATAGTCGCGGTCCCATCCCCAGGAACGGCCCTCGATGCAGGGCGCGTCAGAATCGGTGTCGCGCAGAAAGGCGCGCTCGATGCGTCCGCCCACCCGGCAGTCTCTGCGCCGGTAGTTCTCGCTTTTGCACTCGATCTCAACCCTTTTCAGGTTGTAGCCCCCGCGGTCCGGGTCATTGGGGGAAGGCGGATAACGCCCCGGTCCGGAGTTTCCGCTGCTGCGGAAGGTGACGTCGAACTCGGCGTCGCATCCTCGGTCCACCCACAGGATCTCGCCCCGAAAGCCGTAGCTGTATCCTTCCCGGCAGGCGGCGCTGGACTTCTGGTCTTTCAGGCGCACGCGCACGATCGGTCCTCGCAGGCGGCATTCCCGCTGCCTGAAATCTTCGCTCTTGCAGCGTACTTCCTGGGTTCTCAAGTTCTGCGCCTGGACCGGCACCCAGGCTAAAAAGAGAACGGCCGCCCATGCCGGGAGAAAGGCTCCGTAAGTTAAGGCCTGCATCGATTCCCTCGTTTTCTGCGGGACTCTGAGTTCCGCAGTTCTCTAAGATGCCCGGCTGCGGAAAAGGTTGTCAGCAGACGCAACTTGCCCGGCCTCCCGGAAAGCAGATCGGCGGGAGGCTCTCTATAATGCGGCCAACAGGACTCTGCTCAGGCAGAAGGACTCCCGCGAGGGAGAGCAAACGTGGCAACAGGAAAGAAGGATGGAATGTTGAGAAGACTTTGGGTTGTGGTGGCATGTGTTTCCCTGTGCTCGCTGTGGCTCGCAGCCGAGACGGCCGACAAGCGTCCCATGACGGTGGACGACATTTTCAGGATGACGGACGTGGTCTCCCCTCTCCTATCCCCTGATGGGGAGTGGATTCTCTACGGCCGCCGCACGGTGGACTGGGACGAGAACGAGAGCAAGACGACTTACTGGCGCATCCCTTGGCAGGGGGGCGAGGCCTACCGGTTCATCGGGGAAGAGGGCGGGAGCAGTTTCGCCTTCTCGCCGCAGGGCGGCTATTTGGCCTTCCTGCGCGAGGTGGGCGAGGGTAAGGACAGGAAGCGGCAGATTTTCATCATGCGCACCCGGGGCGGGGAGGCCGTCCAGCTCACCAAGCACAAGACCTCGGTGGGCCGATTCCTGTGGGGACGGGACGAGAGCCGCATCTACTTTCAGGCTGACGATGCCCGGCCCAAAGAGGAGGAAGCGGAAATCAAGAAGGGCGCCGATGCCATCTTCGTGGACGAGCCGCCCAACGGCCAGGGCCGCGATCAGTGGAACAACCTGTGGATGATCGGCCTGGACGACAAGGAAGAGAAGCAGATCACCGACGAACGCCATCTCATCAGCTCCTGGGACATCTCGCCCGACGGTTCGCGCCTGGTCTACACGGCACGCAGCGAAAACCGCCGCAACCAGCAGTATTTGGCTGAAATCTACCTCCATTCGATTCAGGACGGGCTGAGGACGCGGCTGACCGACAACCAAGCGCCCGAGCGGGGCGTGCAGTTCGCCCCCGATGGCCGCAGGGTCCTCTATTCAGCCCCCGATGACCAGGAGTGGGAGCTGCGCAACGACAAGATCTGGGTCATCGACGCCGACAGCAAGGAATACCGCATGGTATCGGGGGCGTTTGAAGGCAATATGGGCGACGTGGAATGGGGTCCGGAGGGCGACTTCATCTACTTTTCCGGCTTGCAGCGCACCGAGGACGCGCTTTTCCGTCTCGACCCCGTCAGCGGTGCCCTTGAGAAGCTGCTGGACGTAGATGGCGTCATGAGTTCGGTCTCCTATTCAGCCGACAGGAGCCGCATCGCCTACGTCTTCGAGGATCACGACACACCTGCCGAGCTTTATGCGGCATCCCTCACCCAGGCCTCGTCCCGCGAGCTGACCGACCACAACGCCTGGGTGGAGGAAGAGTTGCTGCTCTCCGACATGAAGGTGGTCAACTGGAAGAGCACGGACGGGCTGCCCATCGAAGGACTGCTGCACCTGCCTCCCACCTACCAGGAGGGCCGGCGTTCACCCCTCATCCTGCACATCCACGGCGGACCGGCGGGAGTCTTCACCAACAACTTCGACGCCCGCGTCCACATCTTCGGCGGTTTGGGCTACGCGCAGTTGCAGCCTAACGTGCGCGGCAGCAGCGGCTATGACGACGAACTGCTGCGCGGCAATATGAACGACATCGGGGGCGGCGACTACCAGGACCTGATGACGGGGGTCGACTACCTCATCGAGCAGGGGATCGCCGATCCTGAGCGGTTGGGCGTGCGCGGGTGGAGCTACGGAGGCATCCTGGGCGGATGGACCATCACTCAGACCGACCGTTTCAAGGCGGCCTCGCTGGGCGCCATGGTTTCCGACTGGACCTCGGAATACGGTCCCGGATTCAACCATGACGTCCGCCTCTGGTACATCGGAGGAACCCCCTGGGAGAATCCCGAGGGCTGGCGCCAGAAGTCTTCGCTGACTCACATCGCCAACGTCGAGACTCCCACCATTCTCTTTCACGGCAACAACGACCGCACCGACACCGAAGGCCAGAGCATGATGTACTTCGCGGCTCTCAAAGACCGGGGAATCGAAACCCGCTACATCCGCTTTCCCCGCGAGGGCCACGGCATTCGCGAACCCCGCCACTTCCGCACCTTGGTGGTGGAGGAAGTGCGCTGGATGCAGCGCTACGTCCTCGACGATCCCGACTGGCAAGCTTGGCAGCGCCCTTCCGAGAAGAAGGACGAGGAGAAGGACGAGCCTGAGGTGCGCTGAGACGAACAGGCTAGAGCCAGCGAGCAGCCTCATACCGCCGAGAGCAAATAGGCCTCAGCGCGGTCGCTGAAACTTGATCCGTGTGCGAACTTGTCGGCCACCTAGTGGCCCTAGGCGGCAGCGCCCCTTCGGGTTTCTTTCGAACTTCGCCTGTCGCAGTTCGCACTTGGCAAGACTCTGGCTCAAATCTTTTGACGCGCTGCATTGCAGCGGGCTTGAGGGCGGCGAAAACCGGCGGCCGCCGCCCGCTGCGGCCTCCAAGCCGCTATAATGCCGCCGCATATGAGCAAATCAAGCCTGTTGTCCTCCTCGCTCCTCCTGCTTGCCGCGGCTGTGGCGTCCGCTCTGGGGAGCGCCCGCGTGCCCCTCAGCATCGACTTCCAGGTGGAAGGGGTCGAGTACTCTTCAGAGATTCCCGCCCCCCAGGACGTCATCGGCCATGAGGTGGGGACCCGTCACACCCGGCCTCACCAGTTGGTCGATTATTACCGGGCCGTGGCCCAAGCCAGCGACCGTGTAATCGTGCGCCAGCACGGAACCACTTACGAAGGCCGGCCCCTGGTGCACGCCCTGGTCACCTCGCCCTCCAACCACGCCCGTTTGGAGGAGATCCGGCAGGCCAACCTGGCTCTTTCCGATCCCTCCGGTTCCCCTTCCGATTCGCGCCTGGCCTCCCAGCCCGCCGTCATCTGGCTGGGCTACTCGGTACACGGAAACGAAGCCACCGGCTCTGAGGCGGCCCTCCTGACCCTTTATCATCTGGCGGCGGGAGAGGGCCAGCCGGTGGAGGAGGCGCTGGAGAACCTGGTCATCATTCTCGACCCCTCCTTCAATCCCGACGGACGGGCCCGTTTCGTCAATTGGGTCAACGCCAACCGGGGGCGAGTGGCCACCATCGATTCCCAGGACCGGGAGCACAACGAGCCCTGGCCCGGCGGACGCACCAATCACTACTGGTTCGACCTCAACCGCGATTGGCTGCCCGCCCAACTCAAAGAGAGCCAGGCCCGTTTGCAGGTCTTTCACCACTGGCGGCCCCAGGTGCTGACCGACCACCATGAGATGGGAGGCGACCGCACCTTCTTTTTTCAGCCCGGAATCCCCTCCCGCAACAATCCCTACACGCCTCGGCGGACCTTCGAATTGACCGCCGAAATGGCCACCTATCACGCGCGCCGCCTGGAGCGGATCGGCGCCCTCTATTACACCGAGGAGAGCTTCGACGACTTCTATTACGGCAAGGGATCGACCTATCCCGACGTCAACGGGGCGGTGGGAATCCTCTTCGAGCAGGGCTCCTCGCGGGCTCTGCGGCGCAGCACCGATTTAGGCGAACTGACCTACGCTTACGGGGTGCGCAATCAGTTCTCGGCTTCCCTCTCCACCATCGAAGCGGCGGTGGCCATGCGTCCCCGTCTGCTGGCCCATATGAGGGACTTCTACGCTCAGGCCCCCGAGATGGCCCGCCAGGAGCCGGTCAAGGGCTACATCTTCTCCATCCAGGGCTCTCAGCGGACGCGCGGACAGGCGCTGGCTCAGATGCTCAGGCGCCACCGCATCCGGATTCACGAGTTGGCGCGGGACGTGGAAATCGGCGGCCGGGCTTTCGCCTCCGGCCAGGCCTACGTGGTCCCCCTCGATCAACCTCAGATCCGCCTCATCAAGGCTCTCTTCGAGACCGTAACCGAGTTCGACGACGTGCTCTTCTACGACGTCTCGACCTGGGTGATGCCCATGGCCTTCGACGTCGACTACGCGGCCTGGGAAGCCGGGCTGTCGGGCCTGATGGGCGACCCGGTGGAGGAAGCAATCCTCGATGGAGGACGCCTCGAGGGAAGCTCGGACTACGCCTATCTGATGCCCTGGGGAGGTTTCTATGCTCCCCGCGCTCTCTACAAGATCCAGCAGGCCGGACTTTATCCACGCCTGGCGACGCGTGATTTCCAGGCCAGGGTCGGCGGTGCGGTGCGCTCCTTCGCCGCCGGAACGGTGGTCATTCCGCTGCGTCCGCGCGATGCCCAAGCTTCGCTTTCTCCTGCCGAGGTGCGCTCGCTGCTGGAAGAGGTCGTGGGCCAGGACCACGTCGAGCTGGTGGCGGTTGAGGGGGGACTGACGCCTTCGGGTCCCGACCTGGGCGGACCCTCCATGGAGGTTCTCTCCAAGCCCTCGGTGGCCGTCCTCTCGGGCCGGGGAACCAGTTCCTACCAGGTGGGTCAAGCCTGGCATCTGCTCAACGAGCGCATGGGAATCCCCCTCTCGCTCATCGATATGGACGACTTCAACGGAGCCGATCTGAGCCGCTACAACACCCTTCTGCTGGTGGGCGGATCCTATCGGGTCATCGACGCCGAACGGCTCAAGGCCTGGGTGCGTGAGGGAGGCACCTTGATCGCCGCCCAGTCCGCCGCCCGTTGGGTGGTGGAGCAAGAATTCGTATCGGAACGGCTCTACCGCCCCGAGCGCGAAACTCCGCCGGCCCGCTACGCCGAGGTACAACGTCAGCGGGGAGCCCAGCTCATCGGCGGATCGATCTTTCAAGTAGAACTCGACACCACACATCCGCTGGCCTTCGGGTTCGGTCCCCGCATGGCTTTTTTCCGCGACCACACCCATTTCTTCGAAGTGTCTCAGACGCCCGGCGCCACCGTTGCCGCCTATACCGACGATCCCCTGTTGAGCGGTTACGTCTCAGACGAGAACCTCGCTGCTCTCTCGGGGACGGCGGCCCTCTTGGCCCGGCGTTCAGGTCGAGGACGGGTGGTTCTTTTCGCCGACGATCCCACCTTCAGGGCCTTTTGGTACGGCACCAGCGGACTCTTGCTCAACGCCGTCTTCTTCGGCTCTGTCTTTTAGCTACTTCTGCAGCCAGACCTTGGTGATTTCGATGGGCGTGACGGGAACGTGATGGTGTCCAGCCCGTGTGACGGAGGGCACTGAGGCGATGGTGCGCACCACTTCCATGCCGGAGGTGACGCGTCCGAAGACGGCATATCCCCACCCTTGAACGCTCTTGTCATGGTGGTCGAGGGCCGTGTTGTCGTTGAGGTTGACGTAAAACTGCGACTGGGCGCTGTGGGGTTCGCTGGTACGAGCCATGGCCACTGTGCCGACCTCGTTCTTGAGTCCGTTGTCGGCTTCGTTGGGGATGGGCGGGCGAGTCGGTTTTTCCTTCAGGTCGGGCGTCAATCCTCCGCCCTGGATGATGAAGCCGGGGATGACCCGGTGGAAAATGGTGCCGTCGAAATGGCCGTCCTCGACATAGGCCAGGAAGTTCTCCACCGTCTCGGGCGCCTTGTCGGCGTAAAGCTCGATGGAGAAGCGGCCCAGCGTGGTATCGACCGTCACGACCGGGTTCTGGGCCAAGAGCGCCGAAGGGGCCAGGCAAGCCGCCAACAGAAAGCCCAGCAGACAAAGCGATCTAGAAGAGCGCATAGGTTTCATCACTATAGCACTCGGCCGAGTTGATCGCGACAGCGTCCATTCCGTACACTGGAAGCCTATGTTGCAGGACTCTTTCGGACGCACCATTGAAGATCTGCGGGTTTCCGTGACCGACCGCTGCAACTTCAAATGCGTCTACTGCAAGTCGGCCCGCTCCCTGGCCTATCAGGAGCGCGACCAGATCCTCTCCTTCGAAGAAATCGAACGGCTGGCCGGCATCTTCACCGCAATGGGCATCCGCAAGCTGCGCATCACCGGCGGCGAGCCGATGGTGCGGCGTGAGCTGGAGAAGCTCATCGAGCGCCTGGCCGTGCTTCCGGGATTGAGCGATCTGGCCCTCACCACCAACGGCTTCAACCTTTATCAGAAAGCCGCACTGCTTAAGGAAAAGGGCCTTGACCGAGTCACCATCTCGCTCGATTCGCTCCAGCCTGAGCGCTTTCGGCGCATCACCCGCAGCGACGACTTCGACAAGGTCATGAAGAGCATCGAGGCGGCCAAGGAGGAGGGGCTTGATCCGGTTAAGATCAACTGCGTGGTGGTGCGCGAATTCAACGACGACGAGATCGTCGACTTTGCCGAGATGGCCCGCCGGCTGGAAATCACCGTGCGCTTCATCGAGTTCATGCCGCTGGACGAAGACGAGGGCTGGACGCGCCGTCAGGTCTTCAGCGGGGCCGAGATCCTGGAGATTCTGGAGTCCCGCTATGAGCTGCGCGAGCGTCCTCTCAAACACCCCTCGCAGACCTCCCGCAACTACGACTTTGCCGACTCGGGCGGGCGCATCGGACTCATCATGCCGGTTTCGCGTCCCTTCTGCGGGGCTTGCAGCCGCATCCGCCTGACGGCCGACGGCAAGATCCGCACCTGTCTCTTTTCTCACGTCGAGCACGACATCAAGTCGCTGATGCGCTCGGGAGCCGGCGACGCCGAGCTTCGCAGCTTCATCCTCGACACCGTGGCCAAGAAAGAGGCGCGCCACCACATCAACGAGCCTCATTTCGTTCCCCCCTCCCGCTCCATGTCCTACATCGGAGGCTGAGCCCGGCCATTTGAGATCTTGCGCGTCCCTGCGTTAAAATAGGTTTTGTCAATGGAGGAATTTAGGCATGATCGACATGACGTCCAGAGCCGTTGAGAAAATGAAGCAAGTTGTGGCCGAGCAGAACGACGCGTCCATTCTGGGCATCCGGGTGGCCGTGGAGGCAGGCGGCTGCTCCGGCTTCCAGTACGCCATGAAGGTCGAGCGCGAGCCTCAGGACGGCGATGAAGTCATCGACCGAGACGGGCTCAAAGTCATCGTCGATGAACAGAGCCTGATCTATCTGGACGGTACTCAGATCGACTACGAGTCGAGCTGGCAGGGCGAAGGCTTCCGCTTCAAGAATCCCAACGTCACCGGCACCTGCGGCTGCGGCGAGAGCTTCTCAGCCTGAGTTTCGCAAACTCCGGTTTCCAAGCGCCAACTCCCGCTGGGCTGGTCAAGCCTACCTGTTGCCGATATTCCGGGCCGGAACCACCGTGTATCCCAGGCGTCGGGCCATGTCGGCGGCTTCGGGGCTGAGCAGATACTCCAATAACAGGTCGGCCTCGCGCCGGGGCGTCCCCACCGCGCACATTCCGTAGCGGATGGGAGCCCCATAGATCTTGAAGGGCGCTTGGCCGGAATCTTCACCGCTTTCCCAAAACACCTGTCGGTAGCGGTCGGCTTGCGCCGATTCCCCCAGCGAGACCGGGCCCGGCAGGCTCAGATACTCCAGTCCGTTCCGCTCCGCCATGGAGCGGTAGAGAAAGGCGAAATCCAGACCTCCGCTTGCCAGAGAGGACGTCAACCCCGCCCAACCGGATCCCGCGGGGGATTCTTGCCGGCCGTTGAGGAAGCGCCTGTAGAGACCGGGATTTCGGTAGTGAATCTCGGAGAGCTTCCACGTCAGGTGCCCGAAATAGCCGGTCGGATCACGGTTCGGGTCGGACACGGCGTAGCTGAGGTCCTGGGAGAAGATGAGCCGCGTCCACTCGGCTTGCCAACGCCTTCGTCCTTCTTCCGTCTCCCACAAGGCCCTTTGGCTGGTGGCCAACACCATCTCGTCACCCAGGAAGACGGTGCCTCTCAAGATCTGCTCCGGTTTCAGGAAACGCTCGATGAGCCGGTAGTCGGAGGAGGCAACCAGATCGCAGTATTCCTTTGATCGGATCAAATCGCGCAGCTCCTCCAAGCTGTCAGCGGACTCGCTGCGCACGCTGACGCGCGGATGATTGGACTGGAAGCGTTCCCCTGCCGACTCAACGAAGGCCCGCAAGTCGGAGGTATGGCAAATCGTAACCTGGCGGGCCTCTTCCGCGCACCCCCAAACGAGGAGGCAAACTCCGGCAAGCGCTGAGACTCGAAAGCTGCGGCCCATCCTCTATTCTTATCCTTTGGCGTTTCCTCTTGCAAAGCCGGTGATGCAGCGACTGCTATAATAGCGCCCATGGCTGCTCTTCAAGGCTCCACGTTCCCGCCGCTCCATCGGATTTTGGCTGCCGCGGCGTGCTTTTGCCTGGTCTTGTCTTTGGTGCCGGCGCCGGCTCTGGGTCAGGATGAAAGACGCCGCCAGGAGGAAAGCACCGACTACTACAAGAAGTGGCTGCAGGAGGACGTCTACTACATCATCACCGACGAGGAGCGAAAAGTCTTTCAGAGCCTCTCCACCGACGAGGAGAAGGAACAGTTCATCGAGCAGTTCTGGATACGCCGCGACCCCGATCCGCGTACGGCCCACAACGAATTCAAAGAAGAACACTACCGCCGCATCGCTTTCGCCAACGAGCGTTTTGCCAGCGGGATTCCCGGCTGGATGACCGATCGGGGACGCATCTACATCATCCACGGCGCCCCCGCGGAGATCGACTCGCGGCCCACCGGAGGAACTTACACCCGCCCCTTTCACGAGGGAGGAGGCGACACCACAACCTACCCCTTCGAAGTGTGGCGCTACCGGCACATCGAGGGCATCGGCAGCGACATCGAACTGGAGTTCGTCGACCCCACCAATTCAGGCGAATACCGGCTGGCCCTCAATCCTGAAGAGAAGGACGCTCTGCTCCACGTTCCCAACGCGGGACTGACGACGGCCGAAAAGCTGGGTCTGGCTTCCAAGGCCGACCGTCCCTACTTCAGCCCCGGCAACCGCGAACGCTATCCGCTGATGGGCCTGCGGGCCAAGGACAATCCCTTTGACCGCTACCGCACCTATACCCAAGTGCAGGCGCCTCAGTCGATCAAGTTCAAAGACCTCAAAGAGCTGGTCGAGGTCAACGTCTCTTTCGCCGACCTGCCAGTGCGCATAGGTGAAGACTACTACCGCCTCAACGAGGGGCAGGCCCTGGTGCCCATCACTGTCCAATTGGAGAACAAGGACTTCACCTTCGAAGAGAAAGAAGGCGGCTACCACGAAGCCCGCCTGGCTGTCTACGGACTGGTCACCAGCATCACCAACCGAGTTGTGGCCGAGTTCGAGGACGAGTTGGGCCTGGCCTATCCCTCTCACGCGTTGGCGGCGGCGCTGCGCAATTCGGCCACCTACCAGAAGATCATCACCCTCGATCAGCGCATGCGCTACAAGCTCGACCTGATCGTCAAAGACCTCAAGAGCGGCAAGACCGGCGTGGTGCGGCGGGGTCTCAACCCTCCCAACTATCCCGAGGAGGACCTGGCGCTCAGTTCGCTGGTGGTGTCGGACAAGATTCAGGTGTTGCCCGAGATCCCCCGAGAGAACGCCATGTTCGTGATCGGCGACGTCAAGATCCGGCCCAACCTGACGGGCGCTTTCCGCGAGGGGACGCGGCTCAACCTCTACTGCCAGGTCTACAACGCAGCCTTTGACCAAACCACCTGGGAGCCGTCTCTGCGCGTCAGCTATCAGGTCTTGAAGGATGGGGACATCATCGGTGAAGCCGTGGACGAGGACGGCCAGTCGATACAGTTGGCCTCCCAGCGCCGTATCGTGCTCATCAAATCTCTTCCCGTGGGCGGGCTCGAGCCCGGACGCTACCAGTTGCGCCTGCAGGTGGAGGACTTGATCGAGGGGCACAGGGTGGAAGCCGAAGAGCGTTTCGCCATCGAGCCCCGCCCCACTTCCCGCTCCACCTCCGGATCGCCATGAGCGGACCTCGTGACGACAGCGCCAGAGCCGACGATTCCTCCAGCCACCGGTCCTGGATGGCCCTGGCCCTGGAGGAAGCTCGGCGGGCAGCTCAAGAAGGAGAAGTTCCCATCGGAGCGGTAGCCGTCCTCGGCGGTCAACTGGTAGCGCGCCAGCACAACCGCACCATTCAACTGGTCGACCCCACCGCACATGCCGAGGTCCTGGTCTTGCGGGAAGCGGCCCGCAAGCTGGGCAATTATCGTCTCAACGGACTCGAGGTCTTCGTGACCGTCGAGCCTTGTTCCATGTGCGCGGGAGCTGCCATCTGGGCCCGCATCGCCCGCTGTGTCTTCGCAGCCCGCGACGAAAAGGCCGGTGCCGTGGTTTCCAAGGCCCGACTCTTCGCCCCCGGCCTTTTCAATCACCAGGTGCAATGGCAGGAGGGTCCGCTGGCCGAAGAGTCGCGCGCGCTCCTGCAGGCCTTTTTCGCCGCCCGGCGCTGACGGCGACCTCCGGTCCGGCAGCGTTCTTAGCGCCTCCGGTGGGGCCAAGCCTTCGGCAAGCGTTAAAGCGGCTTCGCCTCGCGTTCCACGTAGCTGAAGAGAGCGCTCAAGATGTTAGAATCAGCTTTGACAGGGAAAAATGCACCGTGAGGAGCGAAAGCAAATGAAGTGGATGTTACGAATCTTGTTGGTTTCGATGCTGCTCGGACCGCTGGCGGCGGCCGACGGAATCTTTCCTTTTGAATATCGCGAGGTGAAACTGGACAACGGTTTCACCGCTTACCTGATCGACGCGGGCTCGCCCGGCCAACTGGCTTACGTGACCATCGTACGCACCGGCAGCCGCGACGAGTGGGAGCCCGGACGCAGCGGATACGCTCACTTCTTCGAGCACATGATGTTCCGCGGCACCGAGAAATACCCCAATTTCGACGAGGTGCTGACCGCCATCGGAGCCGACAGCAACGCCTTCACCAGTTCTGACATGACGGTCTACCACATCGTGGCTTCCAGCGAATCGCTGCCGACCCTGGTGGATCTCGAGTCCGACCGCTTTCAGAACCTCAGCTACGACGAATCGGAGTTCCGCACCGAGGCCGGAGCGGTCCTGGGCGAATTCAATCAGGGACGGGCCAACCCTTTTTCTTTTCTCTTCGAAAAGCTGCTCGACACGGCTTTCGACAAACACACCTACAAGCACACGACCATCGGCTTCGAGGCCGATGTGCGCTCGATGCCTGAGGGCTTCGACTACAGCCGTTCCTTTTTCGAGCGCTACTATCGTCCGGAGAACGTGGTGCTGGTGGTGGCCGGCGACTTCGACTTCGACAACGCCGAGCAGTTGATTCGCAGCCATTATTCGGGGTGGCAGAGAGGGTACCGTCCGCCGCAGATCACTCCGGAGCCTGAGCAAACGGCTCCCCGCGAGGCCACCGTGCATTTTCCGGGAAGCGCCCTGCCCGCCATGGTGGTGGCCTACAAGATTCCTGCCTGGAAACCCGACAGCCGCCTGGCTGTAGCGGTGGAAGTCCTGGGTCAAGTCGCCTTCGGCCCCAATTCCGACATCTACCGCGAATTGGTGGTGGACAGCCAAACCGTGCAGTTCATTCAGGGCGACTTCGGAACGCAGAGGGATCCCGGACTGGGAGCCGTTTTTGCGGCCGCCACCGATCAGCAGAAGCTCTACCGGGCCCAGCGGGCCATCGAGGCGGCCGTGGAGAGATTCACTTCCCAGCCGCCTTCCCAGGAGGCGCTCAACACCGCCAAACGGTACATGCGCTACGACTACCTGATGGATCTGGAAACGGCCCGCGACGTGGCTTTTTCGCTTATCGGCACGGTGGTCAACACGGGCGGGATAGAAGCCATCAACACCTTCTATCAAACCCTTGAGAAGGTGACTCCCGAAGACGTGATGGAAGCCGCCCGCCTGGTGCTTCAAAAAGACAAACGCACCATCGTGACCCTGCTGCCCGCGGGCATGGAACGCGAGCCCGAGATGAGGATGGACGAGGCGGGCTCTTTCCCGGACGTCGTCACTCTGCCCGAGCCCGATTCGCCCTTCGTGTCCTTCAACATCTGGTTCAAGGCGGGCTCCCAGAACGACCCTCCTGGCAAGGAGGGGCTGGCCGCCCTGACGGCTGCCGTGCTGGAAGACAGTTCCACCCGGAACAACAGCTATGAGCAGATCCTGGCCAAGCTCTATCCCATGGCGGCGGGGTATTCCTCCAGCGTCGACAAGGAGATGACGGTCTTCAGAGGAACCGTCCACAAGGACAACCTGGACGAATACTACGGCCTCTTCACCGACGCCATTCTGGCGCCGGCCTTCAAGGAAGAGGACTTCCAGCGCATCAAGTCGCGGCTCATGAGCTATCTGGAGCGACAGCGGCGCTTTTCCTCCGACGAGGAGTTGGGCAAAGAACTGCTCTTCCGCGAGATCTTCCGCGGCACGCCCTACGAGCATCCGGAGGAGGGATACGTCGAGACCGTTCGCGCCTTGACCCTTCAAGACGTCAAGGACTTTTATGCCGGCAACTACCTGCGCGGCAATGTGGTCATGGGCGTGGCTGGCGATTATCCCGAGAACATGCCCCGGCGGCTGCGGTCCGACTTCGACGCCCTGCCGGCGGGCTCGACCGATCCGGTGCCCGCGCCCCAGCCTCAGCCCATCGAGGGGCTGAACGTGCTTATCGTCGAGAAAGACACCAGCGCAACCGCCATCAGCATGGGCTATCCCTACGACCTGCTGCGCTCAGACGACGATTTCTACGCCATGATGCTGGCCAATTCCTGGTTGGGGGAACATCGCAGTTCCGCCAGCCATCTCTATCAGGTCATCCGCGAGGCGCGGGGCATGAATTACGGCGACTACAGCTACATCGAGGCCTATCCGCTGGGACACACCATCAGCTTGCCGCCCCAGAACGTGGCCCGGCGCAAGCAGATCTTCCAGATCTGGATCCGTCCCGTCTCCGGACTCCAGGAGGGCGACCTCCACAACCGGGCTCTCTTCGCCACCCGCGCCGCCCTGCGCGAGTTCCAGGACCTGGTCGACGATGGAATGACCCAGCAGGAGTTCGAAATCACCCGCGGCTTCCTCAAGAACTACACCGTCAACTACGGCTCCACCCTGAGCCGCCGCCTGGGATACCGCATCGACGACTATTTCTACGGCATCGAGGATGAGCCGCACCTGGAGTCGATCAAGTCGGAGTTGGACGCTCTCAGCCTGGAGGACGTCAACCAGGCCATCAAGCGTTATCTGCAGTATGACGACATGTGGATCGTCTTCATCACCAAGGATGCCGAAGGACTCAAGCGCCTGTTGGTGAGCGGCGCCGCGAGCCCCATCGAATACCCGGGTGAAAAGCCCGAAGAGATTCTCAGCGAAGACCGCATCATCCAGGCCTTCCCCTTGCCGGTGCAGGACGACAAGATCAAGATCATCCACATCAACGACGTCCTGGAACGCTGAGTCCGGCGCCGGAGTGCGGCCGGAGGACTGCTATAATGCTCGTCTCTTCCGGCCGCCAACAGGGTCATTTAAGGAGATGGAATGAGGAGATTTGCAGTCATCGCGCTGATGGCTTTGTGGTGCTCGCTGTTCGTACTCGACGCTGCATTGCCCGCCTCGCCGGCGGCGCAAGCCCAAGACGACGCCGAGACCAAGCGTCAGATCCGTCAAGGCAAGCGCCTGTTCAGGCTCCACTGTCAGCTCTGTCACGGCCCGGAAGGAGAGCATCCCGACCCGCTTTTTTCTTTGGCCGACGACGATTGGCGTCACGGAGACAAGCTGGAAGACATCGAGCAAAACGTCACCGAAGGCATCCTCGGCACCGCCATGTTGGGCTTTCAGGGCCGCCTCAGCGAGGAAGACATCAAGGCGGTCTCCCGTTATGTCTACACTTTTATCGATGAGGAAGAAGGGCAGTAGATCACCTCTTGGCAAGGGTTGGAGCGGATCTCAGATACTGCGCAGCAGCCCTCCGTCGACGGCGATGGCCTGACCGGTGATGTAGGCGGCCTTCTCAGAGGCCAGAAAGGCGGCCAAAGCGGCCAACTCGTGGGGGCGTCCCAGGCGGCCAGCCGGGATTTGGGCCGCGATCTGCTCGTCGGAAACTCCCAGTTCGGCTAACCGCTCGGTCTTGGTGTAACCGGGCATGAGGGCGTTGACGGTCACACCCTGAGAGGCCACCTCGCGGCTGACGGAATTGACCAGTCCGTGCAGTCCCGCGCGGTAGGCGTTGGATATGGTCAGTCCGGCCACCGGTTCGCGGGCGGCCACCGAGGTGACCAGGAGCAGTCGTCCCCAGCCTTGCTCGCGCATGTGCGGCAAAGCGGCCTGCATCGACTCCACCGCGCTCATCCAGAGCCCCCGGAAACCGGCCTCCCAGTCCTGGCTGGTGAGATCGAGAAAGCCTCCCTGAGGCGGTCCTCCTGTGTTGGAGACCAGGATGTCGAGTCCGCCCAGCTTCTCACGCGATTTCTCGACCAGAGCCGCGGCGGCTCCTGCTTGAGAGAGGTCGCAGACCACCGGGAAGGCCCCGATTTCCTCTGCCGTGGACCTGAGCTTCTCCTCGCCCCGGGCGCAAATGACGGCTGAGGCGCCTTCCTCGACGAGGGCTCGGGCGACCGCCTTGCCCAGTCCGCTGGAGGCTCCCATCACCAATGCTTTCCTTCCGCTCAGCCCTAAATCCATGTCCGGTTCTTCCTTTCCTCTCGCATCCTCGACGAGGCTGCCATGTGCTAAACTACGGGAAGTTGCCTGGCGAGGCAATCTTGAGCCGAGGCAATCTTGGCGGGAGGTTTCCCCATGCGTATCGCACTGATGGTTCTCTTCTTGGTCTTCTCTTCAGCAATGGCCCACGAAGACGACGTCCGCCTGAGCCCCCAGCAGGAGGTCGTAGCCAAGAGCTTGGAAACCGAGTTGATCGCACCTTGCTGCTGGCGTCAGCCGGTTTCGGAGCATCATTCTCCGGCCGCCGAGAAAGTCCGTGCCGAAATCCGACAGTTGGTTTCCGAGGGGCAAAGCAGCGAGGCCATCCTGGCTCGCTTCACCGATCAATACGGCGCCCGCATACTTTCCGCGCCGCCCAGGCAGGGATTTAACTGGCTGGCCTGGGTGCTTCCCTTCGTAGCTCTGGCAGTTGGCGGCCTGGGCATCGTCATTTACGTCCGCAGCAAGCAACCCTCTGGCGAGGCGGCTTCCGCTGACCAAGCGGGCCGCTCCTCCTCCGACGACCGCTACGCCCGCATGCTGGAAGAGGAAATGAGGGAAGTCTAGAGCGGACGCCCTCTAACACAAAGAAATCCTGATGGACCGCCGCGCATTCGACCGGGTCTTGGAACGTGCGATTGAGCGCATTCCTCCCGAGTTCCGGCGTGCCATGGACAACCTCGAGATCCTGGTCGAAGACTGGCCCAACCCCGACTTGATGGAAGAAGTGCTGGGCGATCGTCACGCCCAGGCCTACGGACTCTTCGTGGGTGTTCCCCTGCCTGATCGGGGAGCATTCGACTGGGGCATGTTGCCCACCGTCATCTACATCTTCCGTCAGCCCTTGCTTCGCGATTTTCCAAACCGTCGCGACCTGATCCGCGAGGTCGAGATCACGCTGGCTCATGAAGTCGGGCATTTCATGGGCTTCGACGAGGAAACTCTTGCCGCCTACGGCTACGAGTAGTGCTGCCGGTCATTAGTCCTGAGCCAGGGTCCTCCGTTCTTTCCCCTGACAGGGACAGATTCGCCAGTTGCCCCAGTGAATCGCTCGCCTTCGAGCGAGCCCGGACTTGTTCTCTAACCCAGTCGCTTTCGGCTCATGTTTCCCCGGCCTGGGGAGCGGCGGCGGTAGAGCCAGGCTGCCAGGCTGAGGACGGCCAGGGGAGGGAGGACGTAGTAGAGGCTGTCTTCGGTCCAGAAGAACTCGGCTTCCCATCCCATGTACGAGAGCGGGTAGAGGGGGTGGTAGTCGTAGAAGAGATGGCGCTGCAGGTAGTCGAAGCCCAGGTGCAGCCATCCGCCCAAGAGCAGGCAAGTGAAGACCTGTCGCCGGGCCGGCGGAGTGGGAGCGGCGAAAGACAGCACCCAGCAGAGCAGGGCCAGCGGCAGCAAGGTGTGGAAGATGGCGGTGCCGTCGAACACCCAGTCGGGAGTCGAAAAGCGCCAGGCCGGGAAGAAGGTTGCCGCGGCTAACTCGGGGGCGCGCCCCGCCAAATCGGGAAGGGCGGTCCCGGCCACGGTCAGCAGGATGCTCCGCCGTCCCGCCTCGGGGCGCGCCAAGAAACCCGTTAAAGCGTGGCTGATGAGGTCCGGCATCGCGTCAAGCTTCCTGGCCCCATCCGCGGCGGAATTCGAGCAGCAGAGCAGGCAGAAGCAGGAAGAGCACCAGCAGTCCTGCGTATTTCTTGAACCAGTCGCGGCGGGCGGTACGGCCTTCGATCAGTTGCAGGCTTCCGTCTGCCAGCAGGCGTCCCTGCAGGATGGCCCGGGCGCCCACAGTCAGGCCTTCAAGGCGGCCCCGAACGTGGATCGATTCCCCTTCGCCGGTGCGCAGGTGAAAACCGTCCTCGTCGATCTTGTAGCAGGGTGCATAGCTGACCGTGACGATGCTGCCCGCGGGAAGGCTGGACAGAGATCGCAACTCGTAAAAGTTGAGGAATTCGCCGTCCAACCAATGGCCGTAGTCGAGGTAGAGGCCCAACAAGGCCAGCAAGACCAGAGGAATCCCGATCAAGCCGGCCCGGTTGGAGAATAGAGTAGACATTTGGGCGTGGGGGCCCTCCTTCGCCAAGGCGGAGGGTTAATACCGGTAGTGGTCGGGCTTGTAGGGGCCTTCCACTTCCACGCCGATGTACTCGGCTTGCTCGGAAGTCAGCGTGGTGAGCCTGGCGCCCAGCTTCTCCAGGTGCAAGCGCGCCACCTTCTCATCCAGGTGCTTGGGCAGGACGTAGACCTGCTTGTCGTAATCGGAGTGGTTCTTCCACAGCTCGATTTGGGCGATGACCTGGTTGGAGAAGGAGTTGCTCATCACGAAGCTGGGATGTCCGGTGGCGCAGCCCAGGTTGACCAGGCGTCCCTCGGCCAGCACGATCAGGCTCTTGTCATCGCTGAAGTGCCACTGGTGGACTTGCGGCTTGATTTCCTCTTTTTGGATGCCCGGCACCTTGGCCAGTTCGGCCATGTCGATTTCGTTGTCGAAGTGGCCGATGTTGCAGACGATGGCCTTGTCCTTCATCCGCTTCATGTGCTCGGTGCGGATGACGTTGAAGTTGCCGGTGGCGGTGACGAAGATGTCGGCCGTGTCGAGGACGTCTTCAAGCCGGGCCACCTGATAGCCTTCCATGGCCGCCTGCAGGGCGCAGATGGGATCGATTTCGGTGACGATCACGCGTGCGCCCTGTCCGCGCATGGACTGGGCGCAGCCCTTGCCCACCTCCCCGAATCCGCACACCACCACGGTCTTGCCCCCGATCATCACGTCGGTGGCCCGCATGATGCTGTCGGGCAGAGAATGACGGCAACCGTAGACGTTGTCGAACTTGCTCTTGGTGACCGAGTCGTTGACGTTGATGGCGGGGAAGAGCAGCGTCCCCTTCTTGGCGCGCTGGTTGAGGCGCAGGACGCCGGTGGTGGTTTCCTCGCTGACGCCCAGCACCCCCTCGGCCATGCGCGTCCAATAGCGCGGGTCCTCCTGCAGGCGCTGGCGGATGAGGGCCAGGATGACCTTCATCTCGGCGTTTTCGGTGCTGTCGGGCTCGGGCAGCGTGCCGTCCGCTTCATAGGCGTCCTCAGCTTCTTTGCCCAGGTGGATGAGCAGGGTGGCGTCGCCTCCGTCGTCCACCATCAGGCTGGGTCCGCCTTCAGGAAAAGCCAGGGCGCGGTCGGTGCACCACCAGTACTCCTCCAGCGTCTCGCCCTTCCAGGCAAAGACCGGGATGCCGGCCTCGGCGATGGCGGCGGCGGCGTGATCCTGGGTGGAGAAAATATTGCAGGAGGCCCAGCGGACCTCGGCGCCCAACTCGGCCAGCGTCTCGATCAGCACGGCGGTCTGGATGGTCATGTGCAGCGAACCCGCGACGCGGGCGCCTTTGAGCGGCTTCGAGGCCGCGTACTCCCGGCGGATCGACATCAATCCGGGCATTTCGGCTTCGGCCAGCTCGATCTCCTTGCGTCCGAACTTGGCCAGGCTCAAGTCTTTGACCTTGAAGTCTTGCTTGGTGGCGGTGGTGGTTGTCATGAAACAGTCTCCTTGGATGTGGAATCCGCTCTTTGGGCGGAGGTTCGGTTCTCAGCGGTCAGCAGAAACAAAGGCGGCGCCGGACGCGACGGTGCGGCCGGGTGGCCGGGAGGCGGCATGGGCAGATTCGTGTGCCGGCCCAGTTGGAAACCGGCCTCCGTCAGTTCTTCGATCAGCCGCCCGGGGTCGATTCCCGGCGAGGAATCGCCCATGGCGAGGTGAAACTCGTTCAATCGGTGTGGATGAATGTCGACCACCAGCAGGCGTCCGCCGGGCTTGAGGACGCGGGCCAGCTCGGTCAGCGCCTGCCCTCGATCGGCGCTGTGGCGCATCACCAGAATGGCCAGGACGGCATCCACGCTGTCTTCTTCAGCAGGAAGCTCCTCCAGGCGTCCGGGGTGGACGCGGACGTTCTCCAGTCCTTCCCGATGGGCCCTCTCGCGGGCAAGCTCCAGCATGGCTGAGGAGGGATCGACCGCGATCACCTGGCGAAACTGGCGGCTTAGGAAAGGCAGCATGTAGCCGGTGCCGGTTCCGATGTCCAGCACCGTCCACCCGCGGGGCAGCAGCGATGCCAGGGCTTCGAGGTGAAAGAGTCCGCCGAAGTGCTGGAAGCGCAGGTCGTCCCACTGGTGAGCCAGCCGCTCAAAGGCGTCCTGGCCGCCTTCGCGTCCGCGCACCACGGTCTTGAGGCGCTCTTCCAGGAGATCTCCCAGAGGCTGCTTCCTCAGCCAGCCGTTGAGCAGATCGCCCAGTTGAGCGTCCCCCTTGACACCGTTGCCGTTGACCTGCGGTTCGACCACTCCGATGTAAGTCCGGTTGCCTTCCCGCCGGTCCACCAGCAACCCGGTCTGGCGCAGCGTCTTCAGGTGGCGGCTGACGGTCGACTGAGGCATCCCCAACACCTCGGTGATCTCCCCCACCGTCAGGGGCACTTCTCCCAACACCCGCACCATATCCCGCCGCGTCCGGTCAGCCAGCGACTTCAGCAACTGGTCCGCTCGTTCATCCACAAATCCGAATATACGGATGGAAGCACGCCTTGTCAAGCTGTTTTTTTTACAGGTTTCGGCGACAGGGGATGGGGGGATTGGGTAGACTGCTGGGGATGAGTAGGAAGCGGGTTTTGTTTGTGTGTTTAGGGAATATTTGCAGGTCGCCGGCCGGGGAAGGGGTGTTCAAGCACTATGTGGCCGAGCGGGGGCTGCAAGGGGAGTTCGAGGCCGACTCGGCGGGCACTTCGGCTTACCATGTGGGCGAGCCTCCGGATCGGCGCATGCGCCAGGCGGCTTCGCGCAGGGGACTCGACTTGACCGGGCAGTCGAGGCAGTTTTCCGAGCGTGATTTTCAGCGCTTCGACCTGATCGTGGCCATGGACCGGTCTAACCTGCGCAGCATTCAGGCCATGGACCGAAAAGGACGCTACCAGCACAAAATCAAGCTCTTCAGCGACTTCGTAGGCGACGGATTCCCTGTCGATGTGCCCGATCCCTACTACGGCGGACGCGACGGTTTCGACGCCGTCCTCGACTTGCTGGAAGAGGGTATGGACGGTCTGCTCGAGCATCTTGCAGGCTCGGCTGGCGAATGAGGGCCGAGGTTATGAGCTTAGAGAACGCCGTTGAAGACGCCATCGCCCAGGCCACGGGTAAGCGCTCCGCCATCCGGGAGAGCGCGGGAGTGGGCGGGGGATGCATCAACGCCGCCCGGCGCATCGAGCTCGAGGACGGGCGCGAGTTCTTCCTCAAGTCGAATGCCGATCCCCTGCCGGGGATGTTCGAGCGTGAGGCCGAAGGACTCGAGGCCCTGGCCGAGGCGGCTGGAGAACTGCGGGTGCCCGAGGTCATAGCCGTGGGAGGCGGCCGGCGGGGCGCGGCCCACTTCATCGTCATGGAGCACATTCCCACGGGACATCCTGCGGGGGACTTTTTCCGCCGGCTGGGGCGCGGATTTGCCTTGCTCCACCAGGAATCCGGCGCCGAGCGCTTCGGCTTTGAACATGACAACTATATCGGCAGCACCCCACAGCCCAACGGATGGATGGAGGACTGGGTCGACTTTTATCGTCGCCGCCGGCTGGGATTTCAGCTTGAGCTGGCTTGCCAAAAGGGGCACGCTGACGACCAGATGATGCAGTTGGGCCGGCGCTTGCTCGACCGGCTGGATGAATACATCGCCCAACCCGACGAACCCCCCTGCCTGCTGCACGGAGACTTGTGGAGCGGCAACTATCTGTGCGACGACCGGGGACGCCCGGTGCTCATCGATCCGGCCGTCTACTACGGACGCGGCGAAGCCGACCTGGCCATGACCCGCCTCTTCGGAGGGTTCGACTCGGAGTTCTACGCCGCCTATCACGAAGTGCGTCCACGCCGGGATGGGCACCAGGCCCGCAGCGACCTCTACCAGCTCTACCACCTGCTCAACCACCTCAACCTCTTCGGACGCTCCTACCTGAGCGGATGCCTGCGCATCCTCCGCCGATATGCATAGAGCCGCCAGGTAGCCACACGTTACCCAGAAGTCGGCACAAGGTCCTATTTATAATAAAATGTTGAGAATCCAACAGAAAATGAAGCGACTCGCTGTTAGGGTCGATGGGACGCAATGCGGTATATGAAGTTCGGTGCATTTTCGATTGCTGCTCTATTGCCTTTTCTTGTGTTGGTCAGTCAAGAACTTGAAAGCCAGGCTAGAGAGCGACTCGCGAGCACTTGGACTGACCGGATTTATCCAACGATCCTTCGCGGATTGGCTCTGGATAGGATAGTCCCCGACACGACTGGGGCTGAAGGCGGGCTTCTCATCGTCGGCAAAGGGAACTGCCCTCCCAGTGATCGAAGTGTCCCCGCAATCCTAAGTCTGCTTGAAAAGACGAGGTGGCGGCCGAGAATGCACGTGTGGGTTGTTTCAGCCGGGCAAGACTGGCCCGGAAAGACTGCCATCATCGAGGACCTCAAGAGGCGTCAGTTGCCTTACCGCGAGTTCTTCATCGGGGATGTGCGCCCCTGGATTTTCAAGACTGGGATCGCCGCCACACCTTTAGTGGCAGTAGTAGATCGCAGTAATCGTCTTCGGCGAATCCATCGGGGGCAGGTCAACGAAGACGTCATCTCTCACTTATACGGCAAGTAACTGATAGGAGGACAAGTGAAACAAAGATTACTGAATTTCGGTAAATTGGCAATGGCATGGGTACTCCTCCTGTCGGCTGTTTTCTTCGCTTTGAACCTCATGGGCCAAGAAGGTACGACATTTGACTGCTGTTGCGACGAGTGTCTGATTTGCAGGAGAGACAAGAATTGCACAGAAGATGCCGACGCTTGCGACAATCAACCTACCTTCGATGATTGTTGTATGGATGCTTGTGGTAAGCCTGGAGGCGAACCCCCTGGGCCCTAGATCGTTCGTGACTGCGCCCGCGTTGACGGGTGCCAGTTCATTCCTGGACTTCGGGACACGTCGGACGGCTTGGAGCAGACTGCCTGCTAGGTCGTCTTGAGAGAAACGTGATGGGCAAGCTGAAGCAAGTTTACTTTCTAGCGTTGATCTCCGTGACGGCCGTAGCGTTAGTGGCCACTACCGCCCTTCTTGCGTTCATTCATCCTGTCTTTCTCAAGCCCTTGTCGTTTCGCGACCAAGATCGGCTCGTGGCATTCGTGCAAGAGCCCCAAGGCTCACTTGAGAGTTGGTCTTACCCTCTCTTGGAACTGGTTGAAAGAGAAGCAGCCAGCATCGAGGTGGCTGGCGGCTTCCGGTCCAAGTCATTCGAATTGATCCCGCAACAGGGCCAGTCAGTCGGGATCGAGGGTCTTCTAGTCAGCAAAGACTTCTTTTCCGTTCTCGGTGAACGGCCACTGTTAGGAACGACGCTGAGCGAGAGTCAAGAGGGAGGGGAGCTGCCTGCGGTGGTTAGCTTTGGGTTTTGGCGGTCTCGTCTTGGAGGCCGAAGAGATTGCTTGGGTGAGTTGATCCAACTTGATCAAGGGACTATCAGAATCGTGGGGATCATGCCAGAGGGCTTCAGCTTTCCCCACCGCGACGTCAAAATCTGGGTTCCTTTGGAACAGACCTTTTCTTCGGCTCTCTCGGTTCCTTGGGCGCGCATCTTGACGCCCATCGCACGATTGGCCGCAGATGCCAATCCCAGGCAAGCAGCACAGGAACTGCGCCAACTGCAAAAGGCAATCGGAGGGGACTATCGCTGGCAAGCTTCGCCCGCAGTCCAAAGTTTGGCGGCGGTCCTGCCTTTGCTGAGCAAGAGAAGACAGGGAGGCGACGACGCCGCTACGCTAATGGCTCTGACTGCCAGCGTCGGAGCCCTCCTTCTTCTCGCCTTGGTGACAACCGCCGTGCTGACCGTAATCCACAGCAAACAAACCGCATCCGAGATTGCTGTTCGCAAGGCCTTGGGATGCCCTCGTTGGCGGTTCATGGGTCAAGTCGTGCTTGAGACCGTCTTCGCCATGAGCTTGGCGGCAGTGGCGGGTGTCTCCGGCGGTATTCTGCTAACCGAGTGGCTGATCGCTCAAGCCCCTCCAGATCTGACCCGGGCCGACGAGATAGGCTTCAGCATGCGAGTGATTGCACTCGCACTCCTGCCGGCTGTTGCCTGTGTCGTCGTGGTGGTGTGCGTGGCTGGCTGGCACCGGTGGAAGGTTGATTCGTGGATCAGCCTCAGTCAGTCTATTACTAAACCGGCTCGGGGAGAAGGACGCTCATCCGGCTGGGTCGACACTCTCCTGGCCGGTCAGATTACCTTCGCCACTGTCATCATGCTGAGCGCAGGAGTTCCCACGTTGGTGTGGTTTAAAGCTAGCTCCCTGAGCGAGGCGGGAACACCTTACCGCCTCCTTCAAGCCATCCGGGTATCCAACCAAGCGAGGACAAGCGGGGCGGGGGATGGGCCGTTGCTTGAATACCAGAGCCTCAAAGAAGTGCTCCAGGGGCCTGAAGGGCCTGTTTCTGTTGCTCTCAGCTCCGGGTTGCCTTTCGAGAATTATACTGGAAGTACGTTCTTTACGGTCCTGGGACCGGAACATCATGGCAAGGTGATCCAAGCCCGCGAGAAATATATCAGTTCCGGATATTTTAAGACTTTGGGGATACCCCTGGTACAGGGCAGAGCCTTCCGGGAAAAAGAATCCCGACCGACGGCTATTGTTGATCTCTCAACAGCGAATTCCCTTTGGCCCGACGGAGCTTTGGGCAAGCGCCTCAAGATCGGATGGCCCGACGAGCCGGGCGAGCACGTCACCATTGTCGGCGTCGTCGACAATCCCCACAGGCAGAATGCGGTGTCCAGCCAGTGGGAGGACGTGCAGGGTACGAACAACATCTATCTTCACTTCGATTCCGAGCCGCTGGTGCATTGCTGGGTCATCTTCCAAACCAAGGAGGGCTCACCGGCCGCCCTTGGAGACTGGCTGGTCGAGAATCTCCAGGCCGTTTTTCCCGATCTGGCGGTGCGAAGGCCGCTGGGCTTCACTGAAATGCTAGCCGTTGAGATTTCGCGCTTAAGATTCACATCCCTCGTGCTCTTGATTTTCAGTAGCGCCGCACTTTTCACGGCCGTTCTGGGCATATATGCGGCGTTCAGCCACATGTGCTTTAGTCGTATGAGGGAATTCTCCATCCGTAAGGCCCTGGGCGCCGGCCCCAAGCACCTGGCTGCCTCGGGTCTCTTCCGCTTGCTCAGGACCACTGTGGTGGGCCTGCTGCTAGGGCTGCTAGGGTCTTCTCTAGCACTTAGCTATATTTCCAGAGTACTCCGGGGACTCCCGCAGGAATCGGTCGTCCCCTATGTCGCGGTGGCGGTTCTTGTGGCCGGCGCCTCCACCTTTGCTTTCCTGATTCCGTTCCGGAGGGTCGTCAAGGAATCTCCCACGCGTTATCTGCACCTACCCTAGCTCCGAGGACTGCTCTACATGCTGAAAAAGCATCCCCTTCTATTCTGTTGCCTGGTTGCGGCTTGTCTTTTCATGGCCGGACTCGTGGTCAAGAACGTGCTCGACACGATTCAGCTCAATTCTAGGGTCGCTGAATTGGAGGCCGCTCAAAAATCACCAATCTCTCAAATTCTTCCGACCGAGGATCTCTTGGGCCGACTTGTGCCCCTGTCACAGTCGGGGACTGACTCGTACGAGCAAAGTTTTCGAGTCTTGATCCTCCTGGCTGATGATTGCCCCTATTCGCAGGCCGGAATAGACGCTTGGAAGCGGATGCTAGAAGGCATGGCAAGTCGTCAACGTCCCCTGGATCTGTGGGTGGTGTCATTTGGGGGAACTCGATTGAGTGAAGAGCTGATCGAACATGCTCGAAATCTGGAACTGTCGGCCCGGTCCTTCAGGCCCCGTGACAACTTGGACCTTCGCTTAGCGCTTGGAATGGACGCCTTGCCTCACACACTGCTAATCGATCCTGATTCGTTTGTGGTGTTAGGCGTGCTTGGCCAAATCGGCTCAAGGGAAGCCGCCCTTCTTTGCCAAGTACTCGATAATCCGCCACCGCCAGGCCAAGGACAATACGTCCGCTCTCACAAGCTGTCCGGCGTCACTCATGTCCCCCTAGGGCCACTAGGTGGCCAGTAAGTCACACACGGATCAAGTTTCAGCGCTCGGCGGTATTAGACTGCTCGCTCCCTGGCTTAGCTTCGGCTTAGCTGAACTGCTAGCCGGGAGCCGAGTTTTAGGGCCCTAAGGCGGCGCTCCATCTGCTCCCGGAGCTATGAGACAGATTGCTGCTTCAGCGATCAACATTTCCGATTTGAATTGAGAACCCCTCACCTCGCGGCTTGCAGCTTTGTCGGGGAGCGGGGGGCGTGTAGCATGGAACGAGAATAGAAACTGCGGCCCGCAATGCGGCCTCCGGGAGGCTCACGCGGACGGTCGGTCTTGACCGGCCAGTTCAGTCGCCAATCCCGGTCAAAGCGACCGCGGGGGCAAGGGAGATATGGGCATGAAGGTAAAGGCATATCGGTTTTCTTGGGCGACAACTCTGGCGCTGTTGGCGGCATTCTTGCTGGTGGGTGAGCAGGCTTGGGGACAGACCAAGCTGCTGCGCTTTCCCGACCTGCATGGAGATCAGGTGGCTTTCGGCTATGCCGGCGATCTGTGGACGGCTCCGGCTGAAGGCGGCACGGCCCGGCGGCTGACGTCCCATGAAGGGATCGAAATCTTTCCCAAGTTCTCGCCCGACGGGCGCTGGATCGCCTTCACCGGCCAGTACGACGGCGACGAGCAGGTCTATGTGATGCCTGCGCAAGGGGGCGTCCCCAAGCAGTTGACCTTCTATCCCGCCCGCGGACCCCTGCCTCCCCGCTGGGGCTACGACAACATCGTCTACGGCTGGACTCCCGACGGAAACGGGGTGCTCTTCCGCTCCCTGCGCGAGGAGTGGTCGCTGGCCGGGGGACGCCTCTTCACGGTCTCGGTGGAAGGCGGACTGCCCCAGGCTCTGCCCATGCCCACGGCGGGCGCCGGCGACTTCTCCCCCGACGGAACAAAGATGGTCTACTCGCCTCTTTTCCGCGATTTCCGCTCCTGGAAGCGCTATCAGGGAGGCTGGGCCCAGGACCTGCAAATCATCGACCTTGAGAGCCTTGAAACGACCCCGGTCACCCAGCATGAGCGCAGCGACCGCGATCCCATGTGGGGCGACGGAGTCATTTACTTCGCCTCCGACCGCGACGGGACGCTCAATCTTTACGCCTACGATGTCGACTCCGGCGATTTAAGCCAGTTGACCCGCAGCACCACCTGGGACGTGCGTTGGCCCAGCAAGTCCGAGGACGACCGCATCGTCTACGAACTGGCGGGCGAGCTGCACATCCTCGACGCTTCCAGCGGCGACTCGCGCAAGGTCGAGATCACCGTGCCTTATGACGGACTGGCCATGCGTCCCGAGCGCACCTCGGCCGCCGACGTGATCGAAAATTTCGGACTCAGCCCCAAGGGCGAACGGGCCCTTTTCGCGGCCCGCGGAGACATCTTCACGGCTCCCGTCGAACACGGTCCCACCCGCAACCTGACCCGCTCCTCAGGCGCCCACGACAAGGCCCCCGACTGGTCCCCGGACGGCTCCCGGATCGTGTTCATTTCCGACCTGGACGGCGAAGAGGAACTCTACCTGGTCTCCCAGGACGGAAAGGACGAGCCCCAGCAGGTGACCGATGGGAACGAGGCCATGCTCTACTCCCCGCAGTGGTCTCCGGACGGCAAGCATATCGCCTACTCCGACAAGGAGGGCCGCATCTTCGTCCTCGCCGTGGAAGACCGCTCGGTGCAGCGGATCGCCGACGAAAAGGGAGGGCAGGTGCCCGGCTACCAATGGTCTCCCAAGGGACGCTACCTGAGCTTCGCCCTGAGCGACCCCAGCGGATTCACCTCCATCTACATCTGGGATTCTCGGGACAGCCGACTGCACCGCGTCACCGGCGAGTTCTTCAACGAGTTCAGTCCGGCCTGGGACCCCGCAGGCAACTACCTTTTCTATCTGAGCGACCGCATGTTCCAGCCCCAAATCGGCAGCTTCGAATGGAACTACATGGTCGACCGCGAAAGCGGAATCTACGCCCTGGCCCTGCGCGAGGACGTCAAGAGCCTCTTTCCGCCCCGCAGCGACGAAGTCACGGTGGAGGAGAAAGAAGGCCAGGCTGAAGAATCCTCAGAGGAAGAAATGGGCGGGAAGAAAGGCGCCTCTCAGGATGAGGCCGGAGAAAGCGGCCCAGAAGAGGGCGAAGCCGCGATGGAAGCCGCCGAATCGATCGACTTCGAAGGACTGGCGCAGCGTGTCGAGCGCGTCCCCGTCGATCTCGACAACTACGCGGCGCTCTCGGCTGTGAAAGGACACCTGATCTACGTCCGCACCGGACCCTTCTACTACGGACGCGCATCCGACATTCCTCCGGGACTCAAGATCTACTCCCTGAAGGACCGCAAGGAAAGCGACCTCATGCAGCCCATCGCGGGCTACGCCCTGTCGGCCGACAACAGCAAGCTTCTGGTGCGGCAAGGCAACGATTTTCAACTGCTGGCGGCGGCTCCCGAGGGCCCGAAATCGGCCAAGAGCGTCTCCACCGACGGCCTGGAGGTCGACCGCGTCCCCAAGCTGGAATGGGAGCAGATCTTCGACGAGGTGTGGCGGCGCTACCGCGACTTTTTCTATGTCGAGAACATGCACGGCTATGATTGGCAAGGGCTGCGCGAGCAGTACCGTCCGCTGCTGGAGCACGTGGCCCACCGTTCCGACCTCAACTACGTCATCTCGGAGATGATCGCCGAACTCAACGTGGGTCACGCCTACATCAGCGGAGGCGATTGGAAGCAGCCCGAGCGGCCGCTGGCGGCCCTGGCGGGCGCCCGCTTCCAACTCGATCCTCAAGCCGGGCGCTACCGCATCGCCACCATCCTCGGCGGCCATAACGAGGAAGATCTCTACCGCAGTCCCCTGACCGAAGTGGGCGTCGAGGTGCAGGAAGGCGACTACCTGCTGGCCGTGGACGGCCAAGAAGTTCAGGCGGGGGACAATCCATACGAGGTGCTGCTGCACAAGTACGGACACCCGGTGACCTGGACGGTGGCCGACTCTCCTGAGGGCCAACGCCGCGACGTGACCTACTCGCCCATCCGCCACGAGCGCGACTTGGTCTACCTCAACTGGGTGGAGGACAACCGCCGCAAGGTTTCCCAGATGAGCGGCGGACGTGTGGGCTATTTGCACATTCCCGACATGGGGGCCAACGGCATCCGCGAGTTCATCAAGTGGTACTACGGGCAGATCCGCAAAGAAGGGCTGGTCATCGACGTGCGCAGCAACGGGGGAGGCAATGTCTCTCAGATGCTCATCGAGCGCCTCAGGCGCGAACTGCTGCACACCGGATACGCCCGTACCAGCGACTACACCGGCACCTACCCCTCGGTGGTCTTTCACGGGCACCTGGTGTGCCTGCTCAACGAGACTTCGGCTTCTGACGGAGACATCTTCCCGGCCATGTTCCGCGAGGCCGGACTGGGGCCGCTGATCGGCAAGCGCTCCTGGGGCGGGGTCATCGGCATCACCAGCCGCGGAACGCTCATCGACGGGGGCGGCGTCAACGTCCCCGAGTTCGGCTACGGCAGCAAGGAGGGCGAGTGGACTATCGAAGGTTACGGCGTCGATCCCGACATCGTGGTCGAGAACTCGCCCAAAGACCTCATCGAGGGCCGCGACGCCCAACTGGAACGGGCCCTGGAAGAAGTCCTCAGGCGCATCGAGGAGAATCCCATGAAACTCCCCGACCGCCCGGCGGCGCCAGTTCGCACGCCTTAAAGGGCGCGCGCACTGAGCGAACTCCCGAATTCCAAGGGCCAACAGGGCCAACTTCCAAGTTGCCCGAGTGTGGGTCGAGCTTGGGGGGCGGAGACTGGCCCTGCGGGAGGGGTGCGGAATGGAAGTCAAGCCGGAGGGCGCTCGTCCTCCCCGGCGTACTCTGCTTGGGGAAGCGAATCGCCTGTGGAGGGAGAAGACGGCTGGGTGCCGGGGGCCGGCTCGCCGTTTGAATCGGGGGTCAGCCAGAGGGTGCAGAGGTCGAACTGGGAGCCGAAAAAGCACAGCCGGGTGAAGATGCGGGAGGCGATGTAGAGCTGGCCCAAGAACAGGGCCCATATGACGGCGGCCCATGAGGCCTGGCTGGCACCGGGAGCCAGGGCTGTGTAGATGATCAAAAAAACCAGCGCCAGCAGCAAGTTGAGTCCGTAGAGCGAGATGGCCTGCAAGGGATGGGAGAAAACCAGGCGCAAGGAGCGCAAGGTCGCTCCCAGCATACTGCGGCGGTCCTCGATCACGGTCACGATCTTGGCGTAGTCGAAGACCAGGTTGACGATCAGCAGCAGGATCCAGGCCACCAGGTAGGCCAGCAAATACCAGAAAAAGGCCATGCGCTCGTCCACGATGTCGCGCGAGACGCTCTCCACGTGCTCTTCCAGAAATGGCATCAGCCAGCCGAAGATGACCAGGTAAGCCAGCCCCGAGAGAACAAACAGACGCAGAAAGCGGAAGAAATAGCGTGTCCCGTCCGCCGCGCATTGGGGCAGGGAAGGCGCTTGCCCGCTCTCGAAGGCGGTGAGAATGGCTCCCGCGGCCCAGATCCAGACCAGCAGGTAAAGCGCGCCGATAAGAACCACTCCGGGGAAGTAATCGAGGTGCTCCCCGGTCAAGAAGGCGTCGACAGCGTTGAGGACCGCACCGGCTCCCGCCACCGTGGGGTCGAAGCTGGCGGCCAGCGCCTTGGCTTCGGCTTCGAACTCCAAATACCAGCGGTCGTCGTAACCTTGAGCCAACGCCTCGGCCTTGGCGCTGGACCCCAGCGAGTCCTCGATCTGGTGGGAGAGGATGAGCGCGGGGGCAAAGGCCAGAAGAAAACTGACCAGCCACATCCAGAAGATAAAGCGCTTGACGCTGAGAGAGGCTGCGATGCCCCGGCGGAATGCTGTGGCTGCGGTTTTCATGTTGACGGCTCAAAAGTGAAAGGCATAAGTTTCCATCACGTTCTGCATCCACACCATCCACTTGAGCGCCCACTTCTTGGCGGCGAAGGCCGAGGGGGCATCCTCGACCCAGGAGTTGTTGGTGCGGTCGACGTCCAGGGCCACGACTTCTTCCGGATCGACCTCCACCCGCACGATGCGCTGCTCGGGCTGGTAGACGTAGTCCTGCCAGCGGCCTTGCCCGTCCCATTCCTCTTGCACGCTTGTGCCGTCCTCAAAGGTGATGCGGGCGGTGACGGGGAAGGTGGCTTCGCCGAAGCGCCGCACCACTACGAAGGGACGGTCCAAGCGGTCGCGGCCGACCTGGGAAACGCCGTAGTCGAAGACGTTGGAGCTGTAGTAGGTCTGCTCCCAGAACCAGCTCAGGTCCTCTCCCGTCTCTTCCCCGAGGACGCGGAAGAAATCCTCGGCGACAGGATGGCCGAAGCTGTACTGCCGATAAAAAGCCGCCATGGCCTTTTGAAAGCGGTCCCATCCCAGGTAGCGCTCCAGGGTGAGCAGCATCAGGGCCGGCTTGGTGTAGGAGTTGATGCCGTAGGCGTCGGGTCCCAGTTTCCAGGAAGGACGTCCCATGATGTCCTTCTCAAGCTCTTCGCTTTCGCCCGCCACCGTACGCCGCTCGCGCGGCAGTCCGCGGAAGAGCAGGGGGATGAAGCCCTTGAAATAGCGTCGGGTGCGGTAGACCTCGGGGTAAGCCACCATCTGGGTACGCAGTTGCGAGTAGGAATTGAGTCCCTCGTCCAGCCAGGCGTGTTCGAATTCGTTGTTGCCCACCACCCCGTACCAGAACTGATGTCCCATCTCGTGGACGGTGACGCTTTCCGGACGGTCCGATCCCAAGGGCGTCAGCCAGCGCGACCCGCCGGTGAACAGGGTGGGGTATTCCATGCCTCCGGAGCCGGATTCCCAGGCTGGATCGACCACGGTGACATGGTCGTAGGGATAGGCTCCGAACCACTCCCCGTAGTAGCGCAGGGCTGCCTCGGTGGCGGCGAAATAGCGGTCTTCCTGTCCGGCGTGGTCGGGCATGATGAGCAGGCGCATCTGCACCGGAGGCAGGCTCTCGTGTTGAAAACGGCGCAGGTGCTCGCGCAGGCGGGGACTGGTGACCCAGGCAAAGCCGTGGACGCGCTGCTGGGTGTAATGATGGGTGCTGGTCCCATCCCCGTTGTCGTTGACGCTTTGAGCCGTCCCGGTGGCGCCCAGCGTCCAGCCCGAGGGCACCTGCAGCTTGACGTCGTAGTCCCCGAAGCGGCTGTAGAACTCGGTCTGGATGAACTGGTGGCAGTTCCAACTGCCGTCCTCTTCAAAAACGCCCAGCTTGGGAAACCAGTGAGCCAGGAAGTAGTAGTCGCCGCGGAATCCCGTGCGGGCGAAGGTGCGGGGGATCTTGGTGGTGAACTCGATCTCCACGCGGATGCTTTCGCCCGGCGCCACCGGCTGGGGCAGCGCCACGCGCAGGACGCTGCGGTCGTTGGGATTGCCGTCGTCAGGCTGGATGAACTCCATGCGCCCGGTCAGGTCGAAGTCTTCCCGCCGGGGGACGCCCTCCTCGCCGGCAGGCAGGCTGCGGGCCACGACAAGGGAGGAGATCTCGGTTCCGCCCCAATCCCCCTCGCCCCAGTCGCTCAGGTCGCGGTCCCTCCAGCGCCAGGAGTTCATGAAGGAGGTCTTCTCGTTCTCCCAGGCGTTGAAGTAGAGATGGAAGCGCAGGTCGGGGGCGGGGAACGGGGTGTCGTTGGTCCACTCCAGCAGCAAGGACCCGCCCACGGTCTTGGCGGCGGGGTTGAGGCGGACGTCCAAAGTGTAGTCGGCCGCCGCCGCTGGGACGGCGGCCGATAGCGCAATCAGCAGGTAAAGGGTGATCCTTTTCATCACGATCTTAGGTCCATGATGAAACACCCGTTGTCCACAGGCAAGCGCCCGCGGAGAATTCTCCGTCTTCAGTCGGCGCGCAAGGTGATCTGAGGATCGACCCCGGCTGCCTTGCGGGCTGGACGGTAGCAGGCCAGCAGGGCCACGGCGGCCAGTCCCAGGGCCACGCCGGCGAAGGTGAGCGGATCGGTGGGACTGACGTTGTAGAGCAATCCTTCGATCCAGCGGCTGACTCCCCAGGCGGCCGCCAGCCCCAGGGCGATGCCGATCAGGCTGACGACGAGTCCCTGTCCCATGACCAGGCGCAGGATGTCGCTCACCCGGGCTCCCAAGGCCATGCGGATGCCGAATTCCTGGCGGCGGCGGCTGACGGTGTAAGAGAGCACCGAGTAAAGTCCCACGGCGGCCAACAGCATGGCCAGCAGGGCGAAGACGCCCACCATCTGAGCCATGAAGCGGTCGGCCGCCAGGGATTCCCGAAGGTAAGAGGGCAGGGTGCGGACGTCGAAGACCACCAGGCGCGGATCGATTTCCAACACCGCCTGGCGGGCGGAAGAGGCGATCCGCGTGGGATCGCCGCTGGTCTTGAGCAGGGCGTGGATGTCGCCTCGCAGACGCTGGATCAGCGGCTGGTAGACCTGAGGCGTCGGCTGGGCCCGCACTTGGCCGTACTTCTCGTTGGCCACGATTCCCACCACCGTCATTTGCGGCCCTTCCTCGCCGAAGGCGATTCGGCGTCCGATGACCCGCCCGTCATGAAATTGGGCTGCCAGGGCCTCGTTGACCAGCGCCACCGGTTGGCTCTGGGGACCGTCGGAAGGCTGGAAATTGCGTCCTTCCAGCAGCCGCACGCCCAGGGTTGTTAGGTAGTGGGAGTCGATGGTGCGGTGGCGGAACTCCTCGATGCGTCCCTCTTGTCCCTCGACGTAGACGCTTCCGCTCCAGGTGCCGTCGCCGCCGATGGGAATGGAGGTGGCCAGAGCGGCCTTCTCGACCTCGGGCAGGGCCTGCAGGCGCGGGGTCAGGCGGTCCAGGAAGGCCAAGGCTTCCTCAGCCTTCTCGTAGCCGGCGTCCTCCAGGTTGAAGCGCAGCGACAGCACGTTGGAGGGATCGAAGCCGGTAGGTTCGCTTTGCAGGTGCAGGAAGGAGCGCAGCAGCAGTCCGCCGCCGATCACCAGCAGCACCGAGAGCGCCACTTCGGCAACCACCAGACCTCGCCCCAGAGGAGAGGCGCCGCCTCCCGATCCCTGGCGTCCGCCCTGGGACAGGCCCTCTACGGCGGTGGTGCGGCTGAGCATCCAAGCGGGCAAACTGGCGAAGACGAGCAAGGTGACCAGCGAGCAGAGCACGGCGAAGAGCAACACCGAGGCGTCCACCGAGAGTTCTTCCAGGCGGGGAATTTCGGGGGGTGCCGCGCTGCGCAAGAAAGCCACGCCGCCGTAGGCCAGCGCCAGCCCCACCGCTCCGGCGCCCGCCGCCAGCAGGAGTCCTTCGGTCAGCAGTTGGCGCAGCAGACGGATGCGTCCGGCGCCCAGGGCGCCCCGTATCGCCATCTCGCGGCGGCGGGCCCGTCCCCGCGCCAGGAGGAGATTGGCCACGTTGATGCAGGCGATGAGCAAGACCACGCCGACGCTGGCCATCAGCAGCCAGAGAGGCCTGCGGGCCTCTCCCGCCACCCATTCCTGCAGTCCGACAAGGCCCGCTCCGGCCTGCTCATTGGTCTCGGGATACTGCTGTTGCAGGCGGGAGGCGATGGTCTGCAGTTCCTGGGAAGCTTCCTGAGGCGAGACACCGGGCTTGAGCCGGCCTACCACGGTTACCCAGTGGGCGCGGCGCGTCCACACCGCCACCCCGTAGACTTCGGGATCCCACCCGCTGGGCGTCCACAGTTGGGGCGGGACGGCGATTCCCGGCAGGCGGAAGCCGGGCGGCAGCACGCCCACGATCTCGCGGGCGCCTTCGCTGGTTTGCAGGATGCTGCCCACGATGTCAGGGCGTCCGCCGAAGCGGCTCTGCCAATAGGCATGGGAGATCACCGCCACCGCCGCTCCGCCGCTGAAGGTCTCGGAGGGCCGAAAAAGCCGTCCCGCGGCAGGACGGATGCCCAGCATCCCGAAGAGGTTGCCGGTGGCCTGTCCTGTCGCCACCCGTTCCCGCTTGCCGTCGGCCTCCACGGTGGCGCCGTCGAAGGCCCAATAGCCGGCCATGTCCTGGAAGCTTTCGCTCTGGGCACGCCAGTCCAGGAAGTTGGCGGGGGAGGCAGTTTGGCGGATCCACCCTTTGAGGGGATTGGTTTCGTAGATAAGCACCAGGCGACCAGGGTCTTGATAGGGCAGAGGCCGCAACAGAACTGCGTTGAGGACGCTGAAGATGGCGGTGTTGGCTCCGATGCCGGCCCCCAGCGTGATCACCGCTACCAGCACCAGCACCGGAGAACGCAGCAGGTTGCGCAGCCCGAAACGAAGGTCGGATGTCCAGGAAGTCATGTAATCTCCTTTTTCCAGCCCTCTGCGGAATCTCTCCCTGGGATTCTGCTGGCTGGGCCAGAGGCGCTTGGCGACGCTCTCGGCTCGCAGTATCAAGGCTGTGGCGAGCAAATCAAAGGAAGTCCTCAGCAGGTGCAGCAGACGTTGCGCCATGCCCCTGCATTCGTGCTGGCGCTGGCGGCGGAATACCTCCAGCATTTCATCGCCGAAATGGCGGCGATGGCGCCCCGGCAGCAAGCTCAAGAGCAGGCCATAGAAACGCTGGGCCCAATCGGCGGGGACGGGACGGGCCAGATCGCGTCGACCGCTCATGCCGGCTCCTGCCGGCCGGACTTCAAGCGCCGGGCGGTTTGCAGCAAGCGTTCCAGGCGCTGTGATTCCAGCTCCATCATCTGTCGGCCGCGGGGCGTGAGGCGGTAGTAGCGGCGCCGTTCGTCCTCGTCGGGACGCGGACGCTCATCGTCCTCCACCCAGGCGTCGTCCAGGAGCCTCCCCATCCAGCGGTAGAGGGTGCCTGGATCGAGCTTGACCTGTCCCTGCGAGATATCCTCCACCTTCTTCTTGACCCCGTAGCCGTGACAAGGCTCCTCGGCCAAGGCCAGCAAAAGCAGATAGACAACGGGTTTGAGAGGCAAGAGATTCTCGGCCTGGCTGCGCGCTAACGGTTCACTCATGACGTGTCGGCCCTCTCCCGGAACTATGTGGCACTCTGAATGCAGGCAAAATGCCTACATGAGATGAGCCTATATTAGCAGAGGGAATAACTTGTGGGCAATCAATTTTTTTTTGGGGGGGGGCACTGGAGGAGGTCGCGCAGACTACCCGCGGTTGCGCACTTTTTCGACTTCGGCTTCCATCTGCGATTGCAGGCGCTGCTTTTCCTGCGCCATCTGCGACTTCAATTCCTCCACCTGATCGCGCTTTCCAGAGGCGGCGGCTTGTCGCAGCTTGCCCTGGAAGGCGATCTCGGTCTCGGCGATCTTGGAGCGGTAGCGGTTGCGCACCTCGGCGATCTCATTGCGCTGATCGTCGGTCAGCTTCTTGACCTTGAATTCTTCCTGCGCGTCCAGCTTTTCCAGGGCCAGTTCCAGCGCCGACTTGGGGCGTCCTGAAGACATCGATGCACCTCCTGCCGTTTATCCTACCATTGCGGCCCTGATGCTAAGATAGAAAGCCATGAACCCTCTTGCAGCCTGGGCCCTGCTGGCCCTTCTGACGATATCGCCCGCGGTCGCTCAAGACAGCGGCCTTCCCGAGCCCCAGCCTTCTCAGCACTTCGTCTATATCGACTACGAGTTCATCTTTACTTTCGAGATGGTGGACGGGATTCCCGTCGTCAACATCATCACCTTCGCCGAGGGGGAATGGCCGCTGCGTCCTCCCCAGATCCACATCCTCGACGAGGAGAAGGGGCGGGCCCGCGTCAAAGAGTTCTCCATGGACACCGGAACCGAGCCCTACCGCACTCCCTTTTTCAGGGTTTTGGGGAACAGTTTCATCGGAATCGACCTGCTGGGCGATTTCTCGGCCCATCAGCAGCCGGCGCAGGTCCACTTCGACCTGGGACAGTTCCGTTACCATTTGAAGCCCGTCGATCCGCTGGGCTTTGAAACCCTGGTGCAGAAGATCAACTCGCTCAACTTCAACAGCCCCGACATCAGCCAGGACTTCGAGGTGCTGGAAATCGAGTTAATGGGCGTCCGCCGCGTGATTCCTCGTCGTCGTTAACTTCGAACCTCGAACCTCGCACTTACGCCAACGGCTGCTGCTGGGTCACGCAGTGCAGCGTCCCCAGCCCGCGCACCAACTGACGGCAGTCGATGTCGACTACCCGGCGGTCTGGAAACAGGTCCTCGAGCACCTTTTTGGCTTGCCTGTCGCGGGGATCGCCGAAGCTGGGCATGAGGACCACCCGGTTGGCGATGTAGAAATTGGCGTAGCTGGCCGGCAGGCGCGTTCCCTCTTCTTCGCGCAAGGCCTGCGGCATGGGCAGGGTGACGATGGTGTAGGGTTGTCCGTCAGGTCGGCGGAAGCTGCGCAGCCGCTTCAGATTGTCGCGCAGCGGGGCATAGTTTTCGTCCCGCGGATCTTCCTCCAGCGCGCACACGATGGTGTCGGGGGAGGCGAAACGGGCGATGTCGTCGATATGCCCGTCGGTGTCGTCGCCCGCGATGCCTTCTCCCAGCCACAGAATCCGGCTCAGGCCCAGGAAGTCCTTCAGGCATTGCTCGATTTCCCGGCGCTGCAGGTGCGGGTTGCGGTTGGGGTTGAGCAGGCACTGTTCGGTGGTCAGGCAGGTTCCCGCGCCGTCCACTTCGATGGATCCGCCTTCCATGACGATGCCGGGGGTGAAGCAGGGCACGCGCAGAGACGTTTGCAGGCGTCGGGGAACGGAGTTGTCGGGCAACAGGTCGTCATACTTGTTGCCCCAGGCGTTGAAGATCCAGTCGTTGTAGGCCAGCCGGGGCGCCTGTTGGCGGCGCACCAGGAAATTGGGGCCGTAATCGCGGATCCAGACGTCGGCGGTGGGCAGCAGGCGGCAGATCAGGTTCTCTTGGGGAACCTCCCGCGGCAGGCGCGAGCGCACCTTCTGCTCGACCGAGGACTCGTCGATGAGCAGGTGCACCTCTTCATGGGGCAGCAGAGCCGCCATCATCTGATGATAGGACTCGCGCACTGGCTCCAGTCGGGCGAAGGTGACCGGGTTGCTGGGATAAGAGAGCCAGGTGGCTTTGTGGCGGCTCCATTCCGCGGGCATGGCGTAGCCCAGACGGGATGGAGGGGTCTCGCGGCCGCTCACTTGTCGATCACCCGGCGTTCGATTCCCTGGTAGGCGTCGATGCGGCGGTCGCGCAGAAAAGGCCAGTGGCGGCGCACTTCCTCCACCCTCGACAGGTCGCAGTCTGCCACCAGCACCTCGTCCTGGTCGCCGGAGGCGCGGGCGATGATCTGTCCGAAAGGATCGCAGACGAACGACTGTCCCCAAAACGTAAGGTGTCCTTCCCGTCCCACCCGGTTGGCGGCGGCCACAAAGACGCCGTTGGCCACGGCGTGTCCCCGCTGGACGGTTTCCCAGGCCTGGTGTTGGGCCTTCTTGACCTCGTCTTTTTCGCCTTCCGCCCAGCCGATGGCGGTGGGATAGAAGAGGACCTGTGCTCCTTTCAGCGCCGTCAGGCGGGCGGCTTCGGGAAACCACTGGTCCCAGCAGATGAGCATGCCCAGATTTCCCACCGGCGTGTCGGCGGCGCAGAAACCCAAATCGCCCGGCGTGAAATAGAACTTCTCGTAGAAGCCAGGGTCGTCAGGGATATGCATCTTGCGGTAGTGATCGACGATGCGTCCGGCGGGATCGATGAGCAGGGAAGAGTTGTGGTAGATGCCGGCGGCGCGCTTTTCGAAGAGGGGCGCCACCAGGTAGATGCCCAGTTCCCGGCAGAGATCAGCGAGGCGCCGGCTCGAGGGTCCTGGGACCGGCTCGGAAAGGTCGAAGCGCTCGACCTCTTCCCGGCGGCAGAAGTATTGGGAGCGGAAGAGTTCTTGCAGGCAGACGACCTGCGCCTCCTGGCGGGCGGCCTGGCGTACCAACCCGATGGCCTTGTCGAAGTTGGCCTCCAGGTCCTCGCCGCAGCTCATTTGGACTAAAGCGATCTTCAAGTGGCTCATAAGCGGCCTTTCCAAAGGCCCGATTGTAGACGAGAAGAGGCGGTGAGTTCATCCTCCGTCGACGATGTCCCAGTCCTGGCGTACAATTCCGCTCAAGATGGCTCATCCCTTGGTCCGCTACTGTGAAGAGGCCCGGCAGGTGTTGCTGGAGGCGCGCGACGTACTGGCCGGATGCGAGCTGGAGGAAGTCTTCACGCCCGAGTTGAGGGAACGCTTCGGCAGCCTCTACCGGCGCACGGCCCGTCCCGAGGTGCGCACCATGGTGACGGGTCCGCTCAAGGCCGGAAAGTCGACCTTGCTCAACGCGCTGGCCCGCAATCCCCACGTCAGCCAAATCAGCCAGTTGCCGGCCTATCCCTGCTTCGTCGAGGTGCGCGACCTGGAGCGGGACCAGCAAGGGACGCCGCTGGAGGACGCCCGCAGCATGTTCTACCGCCAGGACGGCTCGCTGGGCCGAGAGACCTCCCACCAGCAGGGCATCGAGTTCCTCGACGGACTGCTCGACGACTACATCCGGGCCGGCAAGGACGCTCCCATCGAATACGAGCGGGTGGTGCAGAAGGTCGATCTGCCCAAGGGGGAAGCCGGCGTTGAACTGGTGCTCATCGATTCGCCGGGGCTTTTCTTCAACCGCCGCGTGGACGCCACCTTCTTTCCCAGCGAGGACCTGGCTTCGGAAGCCGCCAATCCCGAGGTTCTGGACCGCACCCGAGACATGTATCTGGAAACCGACGTGGTCATCTTCGTGATCCGTCCCGAGCAGCTTTTCTTCGAGGCGGTGGCCGACTACCTGAGGAGCTTCGCCCGACGGACCAAGATGCGGGTCTTCATCCTGGTCAACGCCTCCACCCACAGCAAGGTGCAGAAGGGAACCGAGATCGTCGACTTCAACCAGGTCGAGGAACACGAGAAGATCCGCGACTATTTCCTCCAGCACATCGCCGACGGCGACCTGCTTGACGACATCCGCTCCGAGCGGAGAATCAGCCTTCATTTCGCGGATCTGCTGGACGCCGCCACGGCGCTTTTCTCCGCTCAAGGAGATGCCCAGGCCTTTGCCCGAACTCCCTCGGGCGAGGTGGTGGAACTGATCCGCCACTACATCTTCGGGGAGGACCTGGCGGCCCTTAAGATCCAGGACTTGAGCGAAGCCATCGAGGACAGTCTGGAGCAGGCCGACACTCACCTGGGACGCCTGCAGGAGCGGCGCCGGGCCCAGGCCGAAGTGCTGTCGCGGCGGCGCCAAAAGCTGGAGCGGGAAATCGAAGAAGTCGCCGGGGAGCATGAGCGGGAAAAAGAGCGCTTGCAGGAATTGCTCGACCTGGAGGGGCTGCTGGAAGAGCGGTTGGAGATCACGCGCGCATTTTCAGAACGGCGGGAGTTGCCTGAAGACAGTTCCGACTCCGTGGTGGCCGAGTTCGCCTCGCTGGCCGAGCCGCATCCTCTGCCCCAGGAGATCGCAGACCAGATCGAACGGATGTCGGGCCAGCGGGCCCGTCAGATCATGGACCAGATCTACCGCCGATGGCGCAAGGGCAAGTATGGTCCCCGCACCCTGCGTCTGCTGGCCGAGGCCTTTTGGGAATCGAAGCTGGAGGATGAGTCCACCTCGCTGCGCTCCTTCACCCAGCAGGCCGTAAGAGACTGTTTTCAGGCCATCGTCCGCCAGGCGGCCCGGCAGATCGAGGACGACCAACTGCGTCAGTGCTTGCAAGGGATCGATCCCGAACGCCTTCAGGCCCACGGCGTCAACCCCGCCTTACGCCACGGTCTGGCCCTGCTCCACTTCGAGCCCCGCTTCACCTTCAAGTGGGACGCCTGGAAGAGCGGCTTCCGTCTCACGCCCGAGGGGGTTTGGGGAGAGGACGGCGAACGCCCCATCATCGACCTCGACGAAGAACGCCTGCTCTACGACGAGCGCAAGACCTTTCTGCGCCAAGCCTGGGACGAGCCCTGGGGCTTGGGACGCTGCTTTTCCTCCGACTATCTGCAAGGCGTGGCCCGCGGGATTCTCATCGGCAAGATCAGCCGCCGCTGGGGATTCTCCCTGTCCCAACAATTGTCTTCCTGCCGCCAGGAGGTCCGCCGCCAGGACGGGACTCTGCGTCAGATCGACGAGCGCTTGCAGGACCTGCGCGCCAAAGACAGTGAACTGGAATCCGGCATCGAGCGCGAGCGGCGGCTGGAAGAGGATCTGCGGGAACGGCGCCTGCGCCTGTCCCGTCTGGCTGGCGAATCGGGTCAACCATCCGCCGCCTACGGCTTGTTGCCATACAGTTCCCGCCAGGCTTCGGCGAAGGACTGACCTTCTTCCCACCCCGTCTGGGAAGGCTCGTCGCCGATCAGGCGGATGGCATGGGCAAAAGCCTGGGAAAAGCGCAACAGGTAGTCGAAGTCGAAGTCCTCGGTCACCTCGTCCGAGGGCCGGTGGTAGTGCTTGACCAGCTCCGCCGTCCAGGCCCGGAATCCCGGACTGAACGTGGGAGCCGGCACCCCCTTGCGGGCGAAGGGGATGTTGTCGGAGCGGTTGAACAGGCGCTGCTCGGGAGCGGGATTGGGAATGGCCTCCATGCCGAACTCGCGGCAGGCTTTCTCGATAAGTGGACGCGCCGTGACCCGCTCCAGGCCTACTACCGTGACCACGTCGGTGTCGGTGTATCCGCCGGTGTCCGAATTGAGCAGAAAGACCAGCTTGCTCAGTTCCACGGGAGGATGCTCGGCCAGATAGGAGCTTCCCAGCAAGCCCACCTCTTCGGCCGTGAAGGCGATCAGCAGCACTGAGCGGCGGGGGGGCTTCTCGGCCAGGGCCCGGGCGGCCGCCAGCAGGGCCGTTACGCCCATGCCGTTGTCGCGGGCGCCATTGTAGATGAAGTCTTCCTCGCTGGCTCCCGGCAGGTTGCGGTCGGCTCCCACGTGATCGTAATGGGCGCCCAAGGCCACATACTGATCGCGCAGTTCCGGATCGGATCCTTCCACCCAGGCTACGACGTTGTCGGCCCAGACCGATTGGCTCAGCCTGGAGGGGATGTCGAGAACGGCTTCCAGATCCTGGGCCTCCCTGAGGCGGGTCCACAACTCCTCTGTTGCAGACGCCATCAAGTGGACGATGGGAGGGGTCGTCTCCTCTTCGCGGGGCAGCACCCGCGATCGTCCCAGAAAGGCTGCGAAACCGTCGAAGCCGGGGCCGATGAAGACTTCTACCAGCGCCACGGCTCCCCGGCTGCCGACTTCTTCCGCCTTGTCCGCTCCCGCCCGTACCCCGGCAAAGGCCGAGTCAGGACGGTCAGGGTCGCCGAAAGGCAGCACGACCAGCTTGCCCTCGAGCTTCTCGGGCAGGTCGTCCAACCGCTCGGCCACTGCCGTCGGGAAGCTCCCCTGCAAGGCCGGACTGAGCAGCTGCAGCAGACTCTCGGGGGCTCGGAATTCCGTCTCCAGCAGCCGCAGCGACCCCTCGGAGGGGGCCTGCGGAATCTCGCTCAAGGGGACCTTCTGACGGTAGCCCTGCAGGGAGGGCAGGGCGCGGGCTCCCGCCTCCTTGAGACGCGTCTCGATATAGTCGGCGGCCAGGCGTCCGCCCTCGGCGGTCACAAAGCGTCCCATCAACTCGTCTGAGGCCAGGAAGCGCAAGTCCTGCTCGATGGACTCCCGCGACAGTCGGTGCTCGGGCAGGTCCTGGGCGGCCGCCAGACGAAGGAAAAGAAGCGAGGCGAAGAAGACGGACAGGTATCGCTTGGGCATGGCTTAGAGCCTTTCTCGAAATCGACGGGCTAGGGTATGATCCCTACATGGCAACTCCTCGATACAGGTCGGAGGCCGAGGACAGCGATCTGGTCGCTGCTCTGAAGATAGGCGACGAGACAGCTTTCAGGCAACTCGTCGAGCAGCAGGGGCCCCGCATGCTCTCAGTGGCGCGCCGCTTCATGCGCGACGACGACCAGGCCCGTGACGTCGTCCAAGAAGCCTTCATCCAAGTTTACCGCAAGATCGGCACGTTCAAGCAAAAGGCCAAGCTGAGCACCTGGCTTCACCGCATCGTCGTCAATACGGCATTGATGCGCATCCGTTCCCGCAAGCGCAAGCGGGAAGATTCCATCGAAGACATGCTTCCCGGTTTCCTGGAGGACGGGCATCAAGCCAATCCCGCCCGCCCCTGGTCCGACAGCGGAGAAAAACTGCTGCAGCGCAAGGAGGTCCGCCAACTGGTGCGGGACGCCATCGACCGCCTTCCCGACAACTACCGTACCGTTTTGTTGATGCGCGACATCGAAGAGATGTCGACGGCGGAAACGGCTCAAGCCTTGGAGATCACCGAGAATGCCGTCAAGATTCGCTTGCACCGGGCCCGCCAGGCCCTGCGCGAGCAAATCGATCCCGCGCTGCGCAAGGAGGCCCTATGAAGGAGCAAGGACTGACCTGTCGAGAAGCCATCGATTTTCTCATCGACTACGTAGAAGGGGAAATGTCGGAAGAGCAAGCCGGCGCCTTCACCAGCCACCTTGAGAAGTGCCCCCCCTGCCGAGACTATCTGGAGACCTACCGGGAAGCGATTCGCATGGGCAAGGAGGCCTGCTGCGAAGAGGAAGAAATACCCCTCGACCCTCACCTGACCGAAGCCATTCTGGCGGCCATCCGCAAGTCCTGACCAGGACGCTCCAGACCCTCTCGTCTGCTCTCGTCAGCTCCTCCCGCCGCTCGGATTGGCCGCCTCTGAGGGCGGATAACAAATTCTTCACCGCTTCTTTATCAAGCCTAAATGCGAATTTCTTCGAAATTAGGGGCCACTTTTGGACCTCTCCGGTATCTATATGGGGTGTGAGGCAAGCCGGCGGGATCTGATGGAAAGGGCATCAAGCGATGAGCATTTGGGCTGTGATGGCGATTCTCCTCGGGATCACCGGCTTCTATATTTTTCTCTCCCTCTATCTGGTTTTCCATCTTGTGGCCAAGTCGGTCATCGGGCGGCGGGACCGCATCAAGTCGGAACCTCCCTCCGCCCCGCGGCTGCAATCCCTGCTTTCCCGAATCAAGCAGCGGACGGCCGAATCGGCCGAATCCTAACAACAAGCCGAGGCGAGGGTTGTGAGTTGTGAGCGGCGTCAGCTATGATGCCTGCATGGACGGAGCTTCTCTAGAGATCGCTTTTCTTATCATCCTGGTCGTGTTTTTTGTGCAGTCGCTGGCGTTGACCTTCGTATTGCTCAAGGTGTCGCGCCGGCTCAGCCTGCTGGAGAGGAACTTCAGCAAGTGGATGCGGCCTCTCGATCAGGCCGCCTCGGCACTCTCCAAGACGGTGGACCGCATACTGCCGCTCAGCCGCAAGCTCCCCCCCTTGCAGGAGACGATCCGCAAAGCATCCGACAAGACCCTGGAGACGGCCCGCGAGAGCGACGAGCGCCTCCATGAGACGGTGGAAAAGCTGCGCCGGGGCATGCGTCAGGTCGATCGCCAGATCGACGACGGCTTCCAGTCGTTTTCCCGCTACTCCTTCCAGGTTCATCAGGTCATCCTCCATCCTGCCCGGAGATTCTCCCAAGTCCTGCAAAGCGCCAGCGCTACGGTGCGGGCGTTCTTCTCCCGGGGACGCTCGGTGTCCCCCGAATTCGTAGCCGAGGAAGAGGACTTCATTTGAGCTGAGGGAGGAAGGGGAGGACCGGGATTCAGCGTACGTCGGCTTCCCGTTGGCCCAGCCGGACGGGCAAGATGAGCAGGCGGTCTTGGCGCAGCACCATGACGTCAACGTCCTCTCCGGCCGAGCGTCCTTCCAGGGCCAGAGTGAAGTCGTACATGTCGTCTATGCGGCGTCCGTCGAATCCGATCAGAATGTCGCCCTCGATCAAGCCTGCCTCGAATGCCGGAGTGTCCTCGTCTACGGCTCTCAGACGCAGCCCCGGGTAGGGCCAGTTGGCATCGCTGCGGATTCCCAAAAGGACCCCGTTGGACTGTCCCAGCAAGCCCAGAGTATCGGGTTGAGGCAGCAGGTCGATGGGCTGAGGGCGTTGAGGCATTCGGTCCAGCGAGAGCATTACCGACTGAACCAGGTTGATGACCTCGATGCTCCGGCTCACCTCGATGAGCGGCCAGTCGTCGTCGGGATGGTGGTATTGAGCGTGGTGCAGGCCGGTGGTGAAGAAGAGGACCGGTATGCCCGCTTCGGCAAAGGGCTGGTGGTCGGAGCGTCCGCTGGGGGAATTGAACGTTCTGATGCGCAAGGGCGTGCGGCGTTGGGCGGACCTTAACAAAGGCTCGAATTCTTCGGCCGTTCCGGCCCCGAGCACCAGGATCTCTCCTTGGCTGCGTCCCACCATGTCCAGATTGATCATGCAGATCATGCGTGCCGGATCGATGGTGGGCTGACGCATGAAATGGCGCGAACCGAGCAGCCCCAGCTCTTCTCCCGCAAAGGCGATGAGCAGGATGCTGCGGCTGGGAGTGGGGCCCAATGCCAGCTCGCGGGCCAGGCTCAGCAACGCCGAAGTCCCGGAGGCGTTGTCGTCGGCGCCGTTGTGGATTTGTCCCAGCAATTCAGGGTGGGTTTCGGGGCCTCCCAGTCCCACGTGGTCGTAATGGGCGCCCAACACGATCACCTCGTCGCTGCGTCCCTGGATGAATCCCAACACGTTGCGGGCCTCCCGCGTATTCTCGTTGACCTCCACGCGCAATTGGGCGCGCAGCCCCTCGATGGGGGAGGAACGCGGGGTAAGGCTGCGGTTGATGGCCTCCTCGCGGCTGCCTAAAAAGCCGCGAAAGCTCCAGGACCAGGCTGAAGAGGCCCGGAAGGCCGGAATGCCCAGGCTGTGGATTTCCTTGCCGCTCTCCAGCCGCTGGCGGTCTGACCGCAGCAGGCGGGGGCCCTGGGCGAAGAGGATTCCCGCCGCCCCATGGTCGCGGGCGTTGGCGATCTTGTAGCGCAAAGTGGAATAAGGCGTCGATGGCCCCCCGGCCAAGGGCGGTTCGCCTTCCAGAATCAAGGCGATCTTGCCCTCCACGTCCAGGCCCTGATAGTCGTCGTAGTCGGCCGCGCTGATGCCGTAGCCGGCGAACACCAGGGGGGCGCTGACGGTGCGCGAGGGCCAGCCGTATCCGATCAGTTCAAACTCCCTCTGTAAGGTCGGGTAGATGCCGCCATAGAGAAAGCGGACCGAACTATCCGGTCCCACACTGACCTGCACCGGAAGCTGAAAGCTCTGAAAGTAGCTGCCCTCGCTTCCCGCAGGTTCCAGGTTCAAGCTGCGGAATGCATCGGCGATGTACTCGGCGGCCAGTTCGGTCTGGGGATCGTAGTTGCCGCGGCCCCTCAGCTCGTCAGAGGCCAGGTAGCGCAGATGGCGCATGAAGTCCTCCTGAGCCATGACCGGCGTCAAGGTCAGCAGCAGGAGAATGGAAATGCGCCGGATCGTCCTCACTTAGTCGGGCCTCCTTAAGGCCATACGGCTGAGTCGCATCAAGGCATCGCTGAGCATTGCCACCGAGTGGCTGTTGAATTCCGAGGCGGTGACGACTGAAGGGGCCTTCAAGAAATAGTCCGCCAGGCGGTTCTCCAAGCGTTCCACAAGCGGGTCAGCCTGTCGCAGAAAATGATCGAAGTCGCCTTCCACGGAGGGCGACCGTTCATATTCTAGCAGGATTTCGACGTTGCCATACTCGCGAAAGTATCGCCGGAAAATATTGCGCAGCCGCCGCGACTCCTGCTCCATGGAGCGGATGGACTGTGCCGCCTGCACCCTGGAGGAATGGCCCCTTTGGTTGAGACGGCGCAAATCCTCTACCAGTTTACGCAGTTTGCGCCCCGTCGCCAGCGCCGTCTGGACCTTTTCCACCACTTGCCGGGGCGGAGGCGTGACCACGAAGCGGCTGCGGTCGAGTTGGTTGTAGAAGACGAAATGGATGTTGCTGCGGATGACCTGTTCCAGTTCCTGCTCGTCCAGTTGCGGATTGCGCTGCCGGCCGGCTTGGATGAGCGGACCGAGGTCGATGTCCTCGAAATCCATCAAAGCCTGGCGGCGGGCGAAAAAGATCTGCTGGTCGGTGGAAAAGCGCGACTGAGCCGCCAGCTCAGGCAGCCATAGCAGACAGGCGATTAAAGCCAGCATGAGTTGGCGTGTTGGTACGAGCAAGGCGCCGCCTCCTCTCATCGGCCGGCCCAGAGAGGCTGTCTGCCGAGGAATCGTCGCCTCTTATTATAGCCTGCCTGTCAATTGGAGCCGGAGACTTTTTTGAAGCGCTTTCAATCGTTTAGGGGTTTCAGGGGGGCGCCGACCCGGGGGGCAGGCGTTCAGTGGACTCCCATATGAATGAGGCGGTCGATCTCTTGCGCCGTCCGCTGGCCCGTCAGGATCAACTGGAAGAGATCTTCGAACTGCCAGTCGGGGTCGATCTCCATGCGCCGGGCCAGATCGGCCCGATCCAGGGGATGCTGTCCGTCCAGCACCAGGGCCTCCAGATGGTGGATATCGGCGGCCCCCCAGGGGCAGTCCTCGATCTCCACCGGCAAGTGCCGCCCCTTGAGGACGTAGGCCCTCCCGGTGCCGACGAATCCCATGTAGTCGGCCGCTTCGGCGGGAGGGCCGAATCCGCTGTAGGAGATCCGCTCCACTTGCACCAAGGTGCCCTTTTTCTGGTCGAAGAGTCGGTAGAAGACCTCCTCCTCCACCAGGTCCGAGGGGATGACGGAAAGCAGTCCTCGAGGTTCTTGGCCCCCGTCGTCGAAGAGGCTCCGGGCCAGGTCGGCCTGCCCGGCTTCCTTCAGGACTTGGGCGGCCTCGTCCAGTGACTTGAATTGAATGGCTTGCAGGTATTTGGGCATATCGTCCTAAAGCGGCCGGGGACCCGTGTCTAGGCACGCCGCCGCCTCGCTATGTTATACAGAAATAAGACGGTTGGGGGGAAAGCGGCCATGTTTGACGAACGGCTTTATCAGGCGGAAACCGGGGATCTGCTCTCCAAGAACCGCTTCAGCCAGGTGGAAATGGCGGTGGCCTTCCGGAAGGCCGTCTGCTATCGCTGCGGACACGCCGCTCTCTACAAGTACAAGGTCAAGCACCTGCGCCGCAATCCCGAGATCTTGTGCGGGGAGGGCGAAGAGGTGCGTCCCGACCACGAAGAGATGTGGCGGGCCATTCCTCGCTTCTGCGAGATCCCCCAGACCGTTAAATGCAAGAAATGCGGCGAAGTGATGGGTTTCTACGGCGAGCAGGTCTACTGAAAAGGCCGCCGCTGCCGGACCGGTGAAGGCGCCGAGAGGCCCTTGATACTTTTTTTCTTTCTTTTAAACGGCGCTTTTTCAGGCCTTTACCGCAGTCCTTGGGAAAAAAGCTTAAAAAATCTCTCTTCTGGCTTGAACTTGGGTTCGGAAATCCGTAAGCTACGGAGTCTGCGGTTGGGAGGGGCGGCTTTGCCGTCGCCTCTCAAGCCGCTTCGTTCTTTGACAACTGGACGGTAAGCAGTAAAGCGTTGAGCAGGAATCGGGTGTTGGGTTTTTTAGATTCAACTGAGAGTTTGATCCTGGCTCAGAATCAACGCTGGCGGCGTGCCTAACACATGCAAGTCGAGCGCGAAAG